>JAFGBC010000229.1 GCA_016933355.1 Candidatus Aminicenantota bacterium | reverse complement strand
TCCAGCCCGGCGGCGTCGACGAGGGCCGTGCGGAAGGCGTCGGACTCCTCCCAAGCCAACCCGATGCGTCCGCCCTCGGCCACCGCCCTGAGAGGACGGCTCAACGGCTCGGCCGTCGGCGCCAGCAGCAGCTCCCGGCCCCAGGCCCCCGCCGAACGGCGTCTGGCGAGGATGCGTCCCGTCCGGGATTCCGGACGGTGCCAGGCGACGAACGGATCGCCCGATGGCAGGAAGGCAAGGGACGGGAAGAGGTCCTGGTCCTCGTTTGCGGTCAGCGCGGATCCGAGCGCGATTCCGGCTTCGGTCGCAGAGGCGACGAAGATTTCATAGTCGTTTCCGTCGTAGCCGGACCAGACCAGCCAGGGCCGGCCGTCCGGCCCGTTCGCGGCCTGGAGTCCGAGGATCGGTCCGGTCGAGGAGCGGACCGCGGCCGTCACTCCGCCTCGGGCGGCGCCGCTCTCCGCGAAGGACGCGGTCCGGACCTCGGACCGTCCGTTTTCGTCCGCGACCCAGAACGCGCGGAGGCCCGAACGGCCGGCGGCGACCCGGAGGCCGCCGATTTCCGCCTGTGCAACCTCGATCGTCCGCCCGCCTGGATCGGCGGGGGGAAAGACGCGGACGGCGTAGCCCGCCTCGGAATAGAGGACGCAGCCGATCCAGGGACGGCCCGCGCCGTCGAACGCCAGGTCGAGAGAGACGGGATGATCCGTTCCGGTCCGGACGGTCAGGACCGTCACCGCCCGGCGTCCGGAGACGCGGGCCAGGCGGATCTCGCAACCGCCGGGCGCGCCCTCGGCCCAGGCCGCCCAGAGCCCGCCCGAGCCGTCCCGCTTCAGGACGGGCGCGTCGGTCAGGAGACGGCGCGAAAGGGCGGAAACGGCATAGTCGGAACGGCCGCCGCGGAATCCGGCCAGTCCCAGCCTGTCCGTGCCGTCCCGATAGAGGACGACCAGTTCTCCGGCCGCAGTGAAGGCCGGATAGGGCGCGCGGCCGGCATGAAAGGCGCCGCGGCCGTCCTCCGTCAGGCCGGAAACGGACGGGAGGACGAGGGCTCCGACGGCGAGAATTAAGGCAGGGACCTTCATTTTCCGCGAATTCACCCTAGAACAATAGCATAGGCTCCCACCCTTGGCAACGCCGTTTGACTCATGGGGGCGATTCCCCTACAATGCGCCTGTGAAATCCGGACCTTCGTCCGCCCATCCCCGGCCCGCGCGCCGCTGGATTCTCTTCGTCATCGGCGGAGCCGTCCTGGTGCTCGTCCTGGCCGAGGTCGGCTTCCGCGCGGCCGGAGTCCGGCCGGGCCGTCCCGCCGGAGAGTCCATCCCTCATCCCCCGGAGTACCTGAGGCTCTCTCCCGACCCCGTTCTCCGCTGGGAGCTCATCCCCGGTTTCCAGCAAGTCGTCGACGGCACCCGCATCGCGATCAATGCCGAGGGTCTGCGCGGACGCGAAATCGCCGCGGTTAAGGGAGACCGGATCCGGATCGCGATCCTCAGCAGCTCCGTCCATCCCCGGATTCACGAGAACCAGGTTTTCGCCCGGAGGCTCGAGCAGAAGCTCAAGGGCGTCGACCCGCGCTTCGAGGTCGTGGAGCTGGGCGCGGACGGCTACGACACGCTGCAGGAGGTCACGGCCCTCGAGCGGAAGGTCGGCGCGATCGAGCCCGACGTCGTCATCCTCTGCTACCGGCTGATGGACATCGCCTCCAACCGCGACGATTTGCGGGGGCTCGTCTTCGGCGCCGGAGAAGGCGCCGGCAGCGGCGAGCTCCGGGTTTGGGGCTGGATGCGGGACGTCGCGGGGTTCGGCGGCCGCGAAGAAAAAGCCGCGCGCCTCGCCCGGGGCGCCGACCCTTACGGCCCGCTCTTCCCGCCGGCCCCGTCCGACATCGTCCTGGACGCCCAATTCCGGCGGATCGCCCAGAGCCAGGCCTTCTTCGAAGCGGCCTCCGGTGAGGGCGCCGGGCGGGCCGTCACGGAGTCGCCCGGCCGCCTCTGGCTGAACAAATACGCGGACCTCGAGAATATCGGTAAAATCCGGTTCGCCCTGGCGAAGCTCGAAACCCTAGCCCACAGCCGCGGCTTTCGCGTCCTCGTCGCGGTCGTTCCCTTCTTCTACGAGGTCGACGGCCGCTACCTGGAAGAGCCCGCCCACCGCATCCTCCGTCACGAGGCCGACCTCAACAAGTTCTCGTTCCGCGACCTTCGGGTCCGCTTCCGGCAGGCGGGGTTCGCCGCGGTCAGCGAGGGCGGCGTCGAGCTGAGCCCTTACGGCCACGCCGTGCTGGCCGAGGGGCTGTTCCGCGCCCTGGGCCGGGCCTATTACCAGGAGCTCATCAGCGGGCCGAACGCCGACGCGGAGGAGAAGGATCAGAGATGACGCCCGACCCGAAGAGCCGCAGCTTCTCCCTGACCTACATGCTCTTGTTCCTGACCGCGTTCTCCTGCCTGGCGATGGAGATCGTCTACGCCCGGATCTTCTCCGTCCTGACCTACTATCATTTCACTTCGATGATCATCAGCGTCAGCCTGCTCGGGTTCGGGGCCGCCGGCGCCTCGATCAGCCTCCGCCTCCGGAAGGAGCGGATGGAGGAGAGCTTTCTGGGCGCGAACCTGGTGCTGTTCTTCGGCTCGATCCTGTTCGCCTTCTACCTCATCATCAAGATCGGGTTCTATCCGCTGGAATGGGACGCGGACTGGACGAATCAGGTGACGCTGGTCTTCTTCTATCTCCTGCTCGGCCTCCCCTTCTTCTTCGGCGGCCGGGTCATCAGCGGCCTGTTCACCCTGTACCCGGAGCGCGCCAACGCCCTCTATTTCTTCGACCTGCTCGGCGCCGGCCTGGGAAGCCTCGGGGTCGTCCTTCTCTTCGAGGTCCTTTCGGCGCCCCTGATCCTCCATGTCCTGGCGCTGATCGGCTTCCTGGTCCTCCTCCCGGCGGCCCGGTTCGGGCGGCGGCTGCGCCTGGCCGCCTTGGCCTGTTTCCTCCTGTCCGGGTTCTTCACCTATAAGCTGGCGGTCGAGGACCCCATCCTCGTCTATCCGCCGCCCTCCAAAGCGATGTTCCAGCACGCGCCGCCCTGGAAGGGAAAGGGCGACATCGAGCATTCCAAATGGAACGTCATCGAGCGCGTCGACGTGACCCGGCCGCTGACCCGGAAGGTCTGGGGCTTCGGCGGGGACATCAGCCCGGTCTTCAACGACAGGGACTGCGAGCTTCGCTACATCTTCAAGGACGGGATCCTCTCGTCGGGGATCATGAAGATCGACAAGAGCCTGTCCGCCTACGACTTCTTCGCCGGCTACATCATGGCCGCGCCCTACTACCTGTCCGAGGACCGCTACCGGTCGACGGTCGTGATCGGCCCGGGCGGCGGCATCGACATCCTGGTCGCCCTCTACCATCACGTCACGAACGTCATCGGCGTCGAGCTCAATCCCGAGAAGGTCCGGCTCCTCGAGAAGACCTACTACCAGTACTCGGGCCGGCTTGCCGACCGCTGCACGCTCGTCCCCTGGGAGGGCCGTCATTTCCTCAGCCGCTTCCGGGGCAAGGTCGACGTGATCACGACGAGCGGCCTGGACGATTACCCGGCCCTGTCCTCCGGCTCCTACGCGCTGTCCGAGCACTACATCCTGACCGTCGAGGCGATCAACGCCATGCTCGAACGGCTGACCGATCGGGGCGTCATCTCGATCACCCGGGTCGCCTTCGACCCGCCCCGCGAGGAATTCAAGCTGGTCACGACCATGAAGGAAGCCCTGTGGCGGGCCGGCGTCGAAGACCCCGAGCGCCATTTCGCGCTCGTCCGGGGCCCGCTCTGGGTCAACGTCATGCTCAAGAAAAGGCCGTTCGATCCGGGCGAGCTGGCCCGGCTCAAGGACTGGGCGGGCCGGATGGAATACGGTTTTGTCTACCTGCCCGACGGGCCGCGCGACAACCCTGTCGACCGCTACCTCCGGCTCGACCGGGCCTCCGAAAAGACGTTCGCCAAAGATTATCCCTACAAGATCGCCCCGGCCTGGGACGACGCGCCCTTCTTCTTCCAGTACTACAAGTGGAGCAGCCTGTTCGCGCCCAAAACCTCCCGCTGGGTCTACGATCAGCTGGTCCCGCTCGGGATGCGCGTCGCCATTTTCAGCCTGGTCCAGGTCACGCTCCTCGGCATCCTCTTCATCGTCGTCCCGCTCGCGGCCTTCAGGACGGGCGGACGCCGCGGCTGGCGGCGGCCGATGCTCTATTTCGGGGCGCTCGGGTTCGGCTACATCCTGATCGAGATCGTCCTCATCCAGAAGCTCAATTATTTCCTGGGCGGCGCCGTTTATGCCCTGGCCGTCACGCTCTTCGCGCTCCTGAGCGCCTCGGGCCTGGGCAGCTTCTTCGCCCGCAAGCGGGCCGTGGACGGGGCGTTCCTGCCCCGGATCCTCGCGGTCATCATCGGGCTTTCGATCCTCTACATCCTCGGCCTCAACGGCCTGCTCGGCCTGCTGATGCCCCTGGGCCGGACCCTGCGCATCGCGGCGGCGGTCCTGATCATCGCGCCGCTCGGGTTCATGATGGGCATTCCCTTCCCCTCCGGGATCCGGTTGCTCAAGGTCCGCAGCCTGGAGGCGATCGTCCCCTGGTGCTGGGGCGTCAACTCGATCTTCACCGTATTCGGGTCGGTGTTTTCGCTCATCGTCAGCTTGAACTGGGGCTTCAACCTGACCTTCCTGCTCGGCGCGGCGGCCTACGCGGTCGCCCTGGCGGGTGTTTCGGGCTTCCTGTCGGCGGGAAAAGGAGACAATCATGCGCAAGCTTAGACGACGGACGGGGACCCCGGCGCGGCTTGTGACGCTGGGGGTCGGACTTCTCCTGGCCGGCCTCGTCGTCGGCTGCAGCGACCGGGAGCGGGCCCGGAATCCGGGGCCGGCCGCCGTTGCGGACCCGCAAGCGCTCCGGCCGGAATTCGCCTTCGAAGGACGGATCGTCTTCCAGTCGGACATGGACGGCGACAACGAGATCTGCCTCCTGACGGCGGACGGGGTGCGGAAGCTGACCGACAACGCCTGGAATGACGAGTTCCCCAAATGGTCGCCCGACGGGTCGAAGATCGCCTTCATGGCCAATCCCAACGGGCCCTACATCCTGTTCGTGATGAACGCCGACGGGAGCGGGTTGGCGCCGCTCGGTCCGCGCGAGGACCGGACCCGGAGCCGGGGCGGATTCGCCGGGCTGGACTGGTC
>JAFGBC010000228.1 GCA_016933355.1 Candidatus Aminicenantota bacterium | reverse complement strand
GGACATTAAGAGCCTCCTTGCGGCGGATTATCGAGTACCTCATGATGCCATAAAAGGATATACGATTCAAGGCGACGACGGAGTATATTATTTTCATTCGTCAAAGCCATGTCCATCCGATATTTGAGAATCAAGACGGCGCGTGTCGCGGCGGGGATCGCCCTAGCGGCAAGCCTGATTCCGGCCTCGGCCGCCGACGGCGGACGGCCGAGGATCCGGATCATGACCACGGTCTATCCCCTCCTGGAGTTCGTCCAAGCCGTGGCCGGAGACCGCGGGGAGGCGCGCCTGCTTCTCCCTCCCGGGGCCGGGGTTCACACCTGGCAGCCGAGGGCGGGCGATATCCTCAAGCTTACGTCCTCCGACCTGATTGTCCGCGTCGGCCTCGGCCTCGAGCCCTGGCTGGACGGCATCCTGAGGGGGCTGAGGCCGGCCTCTTTCCGCGTCCTGGACATCGGCCGCGGCCTTCCGCCGGAGAAGGACGGCTCCGCCTCGGCCCATGATCCCCACGTCTGGCTCGATTTCGGGCTGGACCTTCTCATCATCGAGGCGATGAGGGAGGCGCTGACGGAGATCGAGCCCGAGTCGGCCGCGTACTTCCGGACAAACGCCGACGCCTATGCCTTCCGGCTGGAAGATCTCGACCGCCGTTTTCAAGAGGGGTTGGCCTCCTGCCGGCAGAGGCCCGTCATTGTCGGCGGACACGCCGCCTTCGGCCGACTCCTCGCCCGCTACGGGCTCCAGCAGGTTCCCCTTTACGGGCTCAGCCCCGACGCCGAGCCGACGCCGTCCCGACTGGCCGAGATCGTGAGGCTCGCCCGGGCCCGGGGGATCCGTACCGTCTACATGGAGGCTGGAGAGCCGGCCAGGCTGGCCGACGCCTTGTGCCGGGAAATCGGGGCCCGGAGGCTGCTCCTGAACGCCGGCCACAATCCTTCGCCCGAGGACCTCGGAGCAGGCCGCGGGTTCATCGAGCTGATGATCGACAACTTGGAGAGCTTGCGGAATGGCTGCAGGGAAGACTGAAGCGCGGGCCGCCGGCGAGACGCTTGTTTCGGTCCAGGACGTTTCGTTCGCCTACTCCGAGGACCTCGTCCTGAGCGGTGTGAGCTTGGACATTCAAGAGGGCGACTTTCTGGCCGTCCTGGGTCCGAACGGGTCCGGGAAAACGACTCTGCTCAAGCTGATCCTCGGCCTCCTCCGGCCGGACGCGGGGCGGATCCTCCTCAAAGAAAGGCCGGCCGCGAGCGTGACCGACCGGACGTTTCTCGGCTATGTCCCGCAGAAAGCCACCCATTTCGACTTCTTCTTTCCCGCTTCAGTCCGCGAGGTCGTGGCGCTCGGCCTGGCGCCGCCCCGCCCTTGGGACGCCGCCGCCCGGAAGAGGGAAGACGCCGCCATTCGCGAATCCCTGGCCCTGGTCGGCATGGAGGATTGCCTGCGGCGGCGGATCGGGAGCCTCTCCGGCGGCCAGCAACAGCGCGTGTTCCTCGCCCGGGCCATCGTCCATAAGCCCCGGATCCTGTTCCTCGACGAGCCGACGACCGGGGTCGATTCCGAGACGGTCGGGCACTTCTACGACATGCTGGGCGGGCTCAACCGGGAACGGACGATCGCGATCGTGCTCGTGACCCACGACATCGGGATCGTCGACCGCAACGTCAACAAGGTTGCCTGTCTCAACCGAACCCTCGTCTATCACGGCTCGCACAAGGAGTTCTGCCGCTCGCAGGCGTTCCGGGACCTCCTGGCGGGCGGCCACCACCTGGTCGCGCATCGGCATTGAGGCGAGTCATGATCGAGCTCCTGGCGATGGGCTTCATTCAGAGGGCTCTCCTCGCCGGCCTCCTTCTCGGCGTCGCTTGCGCGCTGCTCGGCGTTTTCCTGATCCTGAAGCGCGACGCGATGATCGGTCATGGACTGGCCCATGTCGCGTTCGCCGGCGTCGCCCTCGGCCTCTGGGTCCGCCTCCTCCCCCTCGGCCTGGCCATGGCCGTGACGATCGGCTCGGCCCTGGTCCTCGTCAGGCTCAAGCAGAAGGCCGGCGTCCACGGCGACACGGCGCTCGGCATCGTGAGCTCGGTCGGCATGGCCCTGGGCATCCTGCTGGCGTCGCTGGCCCGGAGCTTCAACGCGTCGCTCTTCGGGTTTCTCTTCGGGGAAATCCTGGCCGTGGCGCCGGCCGAGGTCGTCCTGGCGGGAGCGCTGGCCCTTGCCGTCGCCGTGCTGGTCGCCGTCCGCTACCGGCCGCTGATGGCCATGGCCTTTCACCCCGAGATCGCCAAAGCCTCGGGCGTCCGCGTCGAGCGGCTCGAGACCGCGCTCATGGTCCTCGCGGCCGTTACCGTCGTGCTCGGGATGAAAGTCGTGGGCGTCCTGCTCGTGACCGCCCTGCTCGTGATCCCGGCCGCCGCCGGGCTCCGCGCCGGCGCCCACTTCCGGGGCGCGGTCCTGATCGCCTTAGGAGCGGCGGTATTCTCGGTCGTCGGCGGGATCCTGACGGCGCTCCGTTTCGACCTTCCGGTCTCCGCCACCATCGTCCTGCTCTCGTTCCTCGTCTTCCTGGCCGTCCTCGGGCTGAGGCGGGCCCGTGCCTAAGCCAGGGGACGTCGCGCCCCGATCCCGTCCGTCTCCCGCACCCGCATCCGGCTAGCTCTTGCGGAGCTCCTTCTCGACCAGGCTCCGGACCTCGTCCCCAATGGCGCACAGCTTCTTCTTCAGGGCGACGGCCTGTTTCTTGACCCTGACCTTGAACTCCGCGTCCCGGATGCCCGGCAGGTTGATGCGGACGTTAAAGTAGGCCGCTTCGCCGGCGGTCTGGGCGGCCAGCCCCGCGACGCCGGCGTCGCTCAGCGAGTTCTTGTTGCCCTTGATCGCCGCCTTCTTGGCCATCTTCATGAGGATGATGCTGGACTCGAGGACCTGGAGGGGGACAAGGGTCGCCTCCTTGGTCGCCGCCTCGACGGCGCTCTCGCGGGCCGCTTTTTGCTCCTCGGTCGTTTTGGGCAGCTTGAACGCCTCCATGACCTTGTTGAAAGCGTCGGCGTCGAGGTCGACGGCCCGGAGGAGGGCGTCCTTGATCTTCTGGGCCCGGACGGCCAAAGCCTTGAGCTCCTTCTGAGACCTTTCATAGCCCTTCTTGCCCACGGTCAAGTTGGCGACCATCGAGGACAAAGCGGCCGAAAGGGCTCCGGAGAGCGCCGCGACGCTGCCGCCGCCGGGCGCCGGGGAATCCGTCGAGAGCTCGTCGGCGAACCCGCGCAAGCTCAGCGCGGCCAGGCCGCGGTCGGGATCGCCGAACTGGTATTCGATGACTTTCTTTCGCGGGTCGAAGGGGGAGACGTCGTTGAGGCCGAGCGAGCGGACGGCGACCCGGATGAGCTCCGCGTCGGGCCAGCCGGCGCTCTTTCCCTGCTTCTCGAGGTAATGGCGTCCGGCCGTGAGCAGGGCGTCCATCGGGATCAGCCCGACCAGCTCGCTTCCGGTCACGCGCAATCCGAGCCGCTCGGCCAGCCGGCAGGCCTCGTCGAAGACGAGATGGACCGGCGAAACCTTGTAGTTCGTGAAGTTGATCGAAACCTGGGCCGTCCCGTAGTCTTCGATGTACCAGCCGACGGCCTTGACGCACTTGAAGCGGCCGGGGATCATGACCGTGGTGCCCGCGGCGTCCTTGACGACCTTGCCGTCTTTGCCCTTCCGGGGGCGGCCCATCTCGCGCAGGTCGAGCGCGATCTCGTGGGCCAGCCGGCGGTCGCGGGTGTTGAGGTTGATATTGTAGGCGATCAGGAACTCGCGGGCGCCGATCACGGTCGCCCCGGCCTTGGCGTTGAAGACGGCCGGTCCGCAGTCGGGAGCGCCCTCGGGCGTGGCCAGGCGGGCGGCCAAGCCTTCGTATTCCCCGACCCGAATGTTGGCCAGGTTGCGGCGCTCGGGGATCCGGGCGGCTTCTTCGTACAGGTAGACGGGGATGCTCAGCTCGCGGCCGACTTGCTCGCCGAGCTCCTCGGCCAGCCGGACGCAATCGGCCATGACGACGCCGGAGACCGGGACGAACGGGCAGACGTCGGTCGCTCCGATCCGGCTGTGGGCGCCCTTATGGAATCGCATGTCGAGGACTTCGGCCGCCTTGCGGATGGCCTTGAAGGCCGCCTCTTTGACCGCTTCGGGGGTCCCGATCATCGTCACGACTGTCCTGTTCGTCGTTTCGCCGGGATCGACGTCGAGGAGCTTGACCTGGGGCGTTGCCGCGATCTCGCGGGTGATGGCGTTGATCTTGTCCCGGTCCCGTCCTTCGCTGAAGTTGGGGACGCACTCGACGAGTCTCATTCTCAGCCTCCTCGGGTCACATTGTACTGGAAGACGCCCTTTACGTTGTAAACTTCGACGGTTTTGAAATCCTGGAGATGATCGAGAACGACGCTCTTGTCGCCGACGATGACGACGACCGGGGTCCGGAGCGGGGTTTTCAGGGCGGCGGCGTGGACGGCCTCGGCATTGACGAGCATGATGCTCTCGTAGGGACGGCTCCAGTCCGCCTCGTTCAGGTTGAAGGCATGGATCTCGGCGACCCGCAAGGCCAGACGGTCGAAAGCTTCGAACCGGAGCGGGACGTTTCCGATCAAGCGGCTCTTGGCCTGCTCGATCTCGTAGGAGGGGAGGGGCTCGGTGACCGCCCGCTCGACCTCGGCCAGGATGGAGCGGATCGAGGCGCCGCTGAACTCGGGCTGGACGCGGGCCCGGATGAGGAACAGGCCGCAACTCCGGTAGAGCTCGAGCTCGGAGAACGCGTAAAAGGCATAACCCTTCGTCTCGCGCAGCTCCATGAACAGACGGCTGGTGGGCGTCCCGCCCAGCACCTGGCTGAGGATCTCGAGGGGCAGGGCGTCCGGGGCGCCGGCCGGGCCGACGACCGCGCCGATCGCGAGCGTCGCGTCCCGGGATTGCGGCAGGTCGACCAGGCAGACCCTCGGGACGGGCTCGGGCAGGACCGGAGCAAGGGGAGGAGGCGGAAGGTCCTTGGGCGCCCATGTGTTCAGATGCTGGCTGACCCTGCCGGTCGCGGTTGAAAGGCCGATGGCGCCGCACAGGACAAGGACGGCGTTATTGGGGCGATAGTAGGCGTCGTAGAACGCCTGGACGTGCTCCCGTTCGACAGCCCTGAGAGCATCGTCCGCGAACAGCCCGTTTCGGTAGGGGTGGTTCGGGAACAGGAGATGGAGGAGTTGGCGCTTGGCTAAGACCGCCGGGTCCTGGTTCCGCTCGAGGAGCGTGTAGCGCAGCGTCCTCTTGACGGCATCCAGATCGCGCTTGGGGAAGGCCGGCTGCTGGAAGAGCGGGGCCAGGAGGGTCAGCGCTCGTTCAAACTGGTCGTCGAGGACGTTGAGGCCGAACAGCGTGTAATCGAGCCGGGTTGCGACCGTGAGCTCGGCGCCGAGCGCTTCGATCCTGTTCTGGACGTCCTCGGCCGAGATGAGCTCCGTTCCCTGCGTGATCATCCGGGCGGTGAGGGTGGCCGTTCCGGGACGGTCGGGCGGGGATTGGGCCTCGCCGGCCAGGATGAGGAGCTGAAGGCTGAGGAGAGGCAGGCTGTCTCGCCGGACGACGGCCAGGCGCAGTCCGTTGGAAAGCCGGTGGGTTTCGACGGCGGGAAGCCCGAGCTCGGGCAGCGGGTCGGGATTGGGCTGGGAGCGGCGGAAACGCTCCTGGCTCTGACCGGCGGCGCCGGCGGAGAGGGCGAGGAGGAGGGCGAGGCCGGCCGGCAGGCCGCCGTTCCGCCCCGAGCGCCGCCGCGATCCCCCGTTGTCGCTCATTTCTGGATGTTGAGGCCGAGGGCGTCCGTATCCTTGAGATAACGATTCGCGACGCCGATGATCTCGGACGGCGTCACGCTCAGGTACGCGTCCAGGTCGGCGGCAAAACCGCCGAACCCGGGCTGCAATAGGACCGACTCACAGAGATAGAGCGCCCTGTCGAGCGATGTCGATACCCGGCGAACCATGTCCATACGGAGCATCGCCTTGGCGCGGAGAAGCTCGTCCTGCCCGATGAAAGCCGTCTTGATCTTGCCCAGCTCGGACAGGATCGCATTCTGGCAGCGCTCGACCATGACGTCGTTGTTGGCGACGGCGAAGAAGCGGAAAGCGGCCCGGTCGCGACGCCGCTCCACGCCGCCGATCAGCTCGAGGGCCAACCGCTCCTTATGGAGAATCCGCTTGCGGATCCGGGATGTCTCCCCCCGCATCAAGATGTAGTCGAGGACGGTCAGGATGGCGAACTCCCGGCTGCCCGGGCCGGGGATACGGAACCCGAGGTGAAAACCGGGGGTGGGCGCTAGAAAATTCCGGACGGTCTGGCTTAGGCCGCCGCGCTCCCGGCTCCCGCCGACCGGAGGCGGTGGGATGTCGCGGCCGGGGGGGAGCGTCTCGAAGTAGCGGGCGATGAGCTCGCGGGCGCGCATGGGCTGGAAGTCGCCGCTCAGGCAGAGGAGGGCGTTGTTCGGGGCGTAGAAATCGGCGTAGAAGCCGGCGATCTCATCGAGACTCAGGCTCAGGACGTCCTCCTCCGTGCCGATGACGGGATGGCTGTAGGAGAAATCCGGGAAAAGGGACTGGTCGAACAGGATGTTGCTGTCCCAGTAGGGCTCGGACGTCCGGCGTTCGATGATCTCTTCGATCAGACCGGCCCGGACCCGTTCGACGGCTTCGGTCCGAATGTCGAGCAGCCGCATTCGGTCGGACTCGAGCCAGAGGACGAGCGGAAGCTGGTTGGCCGGGACCGTCTGGTAGAAGAACGTCAGGTCCTCCGAAGTCGTCGCGTTGAAATCGCCCCCGACCCGGCCGATATGGGCGATGTGCTGGAGCGGGCCGATGTTTTGGGAGCCCTGGAACATGAGCTTCTGGAGGAGGTAGGCGCAACCGGAGCGGCCGACATCCTCCCGGGACGATCCGACCCGGTAGGCGACCACGACCGACACGAGCGGCAGGCTGTGGTCCTCGGTCAAGAGGACCTGGAGCCCGTTGCGGAGCTGGTAGGTCGTGACCGGAAAGTCAAACCGGGCCGGGGCGGATCGGGCGGGCAGGGTTGGGGCGGCGAGCAGAACAAGCCCCCACGCCCATCGGCGCGCGCGTAGCAGCCAAGGCGCCCTCCGTTCCTCGATCACGGTATTCAACGTCTCTTTCATACCATAAAACGCGGACGGGCGACAACAACGGACGGGCCGGGCCGGTTGAATTCGTGTGTCGTTTGTGCTATCGTCTTAACCCATTTCGGCAGCGATGCGATGGAGGACACGACATGAGCAAAGACGGCAAGCATCTCTTCACTTCGGAGTCGGTGACCGAAGGCCATCCCGACAAGGTTTGCGACCAGATTTCGGACGCCGTCCTGGACGATCTGCTCGCCCAGGACGCCCGGAGCCGGGTGGCCTGCGAGGCGCTGGCCACGACCGGCGTCGTCCTGATCGCGGGCGAGATCACGACCAAGGGCTACTGCGACTTCCAGAAGGTGGTCCGCAGGACAATCCGTGAGATCGGCTACACGAAGGCGAAGTACGGGTTCGACTACGAGACCTGCGCCGTCCTGTCGGCCGTTCATGAGCAGTCGCCGGACATCGCCCTCGGCGTCGACGAGACGCCGGACCACGAGCAGGGCGCCGGCGACCAGGGTTTGGTCTTCGGCTACGCCTGCCGGGAGACCGAGGAGCTGATGCCTCTCCCGATCATGCTGGCCCACAAGCTCGTCCGGCGGCTGAGCGTGGTCCGCCGCGACAAGACGCTCGACTACCTGCGGCCGGACGGCAAATCGCAGGTCACGGTCGAGTATGAAGGGAGGACGCCGCGCCGGGTCGAAGCCGTCGTCCTGGCCGCCCAGCACAACGATAAGGTTGCGATGGAGGACCTCCGGGCCGACCTCAAGCGGGAGGTCATCCGCCAGGTTATCCCCGGTTCGCTCCTCGACCCCAAGACCAAGGTCATCATCAACGGGACGGGCCGCTTCGAGCAGGGCGGGCCGCTGGCCGACACGGGGATGACGGGCCGCAAGATCATCGTCGACACCTACGGCGGGTTCGGGAAGCACGGCGGCGGCTCCTACTCGGGCAAGGATCCGTCTAAGGTCGACCGCTCGGGCTCCTACATGGCGCGCTACATCGCCAAGAACGTCGTCGCCTCCGGCCTGGCCGAGCAGGTCGAGGTCCAGCTGGCCTACGCGATCGGGATCGCCCAGCCCGTTTCGGTCATGGTCGATACGTTCGGAACGTCCCGGGTCGACGAGAACAAGCTCAAGGATCTCATCCTGGCCCACTTCGACCTGACGCCCAAGGGCATGATCAGAGAGCTGGACCTCCTCCGGCCCATCTACCGGCCGACGGCGGCATACGGGCACTTCGGGCGGACCGAGCCCGAGTTCACCTGGGAGCGGACCGACAAGGCCGCGCTTCTCCGCAAGGAAGCGGGCCTCTGAGGGCCCGCCCCGTCTATCCTGATCATCAAGGAAGAATCGAAATGCCTAAAACCTACGACGTCAAAGACCTGAGCCTGGCCAAGGCCGGCGTCCTCAAGATGGAGTGGGCGGCCCGGTCGATGCCCGTCCTGCGCTCGATCCAGGACAAGTTCGCCAAGGCCAAGCCCTTCAAGGGGATCCGGATCGCGGCCTGCCTCCATGTTACGAGCGAAACGGGCGTCCTGATGCAAACCCTCAAGGCGGGCGGGGCCGAGGTCCGGCTGACGGCCTCCAATCCGCTCTCGACCCAGGACGTCGTCGCCGCGGCCCTGGTCAAAACGTTCGGGATCTCCGTTTTCGCCATCAAGGGCGAGGATCACAAAACGTACTACCGTCACATCAACCAGGCGCTCGACGTCCGGCCCCAGATCACGATGGACGACGGGGCGGATCTCGTTTCGACCATCCATGCCAAGCGCCGGCCGCTCCTCAAGGACATCATCGGCGGAACCGAGGAGACGACGACGGGGGTCATCCGGCTCAAGAGCATGGCCCGCGACGGCGTCCTTGAGTACCCGATCATCGCCGTCAATGACGCCGACACCAAGCACCTCTTCGACAATCGCTACGGGACGGGCCAGAGCACGATCGACGGCATCCTGCGGGCGACCAACGTCCTCCTGGCCGGGCTCAACTTCGTCATCGCGGGCTACGGCTGGTGCGGCCGCGGGCTCGCCATGCGGGCCCGGGGCCAGGGATCCAAGGTCATCGTGACCGAGGTCGACCCGCTCAAGGCGCTCGAGGCGGTCATGGACGGGTTCGAGGTCATGCCGATGGC
>JAFGBC010000227.1 GCA_016933355.1 Candidatus Aminicenantota bacterium | reverse complement strand
CTCGGGCTACAAGCCGACCGACATCTATTTCCTCAGCTCGCTCGTGGTCAAGATGTGATGAGTCTTCGTCTTCGCCGCGCGTTGCTCCTCCTGGTCGCCGCCTCTGGCGGCGCCGCGTTATCGATTGCGGCGGCCTTTGGGGTGCGCTTCGGACCCGAGTCCCCGGACGAAGCCGCGCGCCGGATCCTGGAAAGGGGTCTCCACGAGGAAAAAGCCCACGCTCTTCTCCGGAGCCTGCTCGAAGCCGCCCCGATGAGGCTGACCGGGTCTCCCGGCGCCGAAGCCGCCCTCGCCCATATGGAGGCCGTCATGCGAGGGCTCGGGTTCGCGAACGTCCATCGCGAGGCGGTCCGGGTCGAGCGATGGGAGCGAGGGGCCGAGACGGCCGTGATCGAAGCTTCGGCTTTCGGACCGGAGATCGATCTGGCCGTCTGCGCCCTGGGCGGAAGCGTCGGGACCGCTCCGGAAGGCCTCGCGGCCGAGGTCCTGGAAGTCCGGTCGTTCCGGGAGCTCGAAGCCGCTGCCGACGCGGCGCGCGGAAAGATCGTTTTTTTCAACCGGCCCATGGACAGGGCCGTCCTGGATCCGTTCCGCGCCTATGGGGAAAACGCCGAGCTGAGAGTCCGGGGCGCCGTCGAAGCCGCCAAACGGGGCGCGGTCGCCGTTCTCGTCCGTTCCCTGACGATGCGGCGGGATCGCCATCCGCACACCGGGCTGATGCGCTACGAGGACGGCCCCCCCAGGATCCCGGCTGCGGCCGTCGCAACCGAAGACGCCGACGGCCTGAGCGCGCGGCTCCGCGAAACGCCCGGCCTCACCGTCCGCCTGAAGCTCGGCTGTCGCAGCGCCGGGTCCGTATGGTCGTCCAACCTCATCGGGGAGCTCCGCGGATCCGAGCGACCGGGGGAGATCATCCTGATCGGCGGGCACCTCGACGCCTGGGACCTGGGATCGGGCGCCCATGACGACGGCGCCGGCTGCGTCCATGCCGTCGAGGCCCTGCGGTTGATCAAGGCCGTCGGCCTCGTTCCCAAACGGACGATCCGCGCCGTCCTGTTCATGGACGAGGAATTCGGGGGCACGGGCGGGCGCTCCTACGCCGGCGCTCCGGAGCGGGAGGGGGAACGCCATCTGGCGGCGTTCGAGTCGGACCGGGGCGGCTTCCTGCCCCTCGCCGTCGGCATCGGCGGCGGCCCCGAGGTCCTGCGGCGCTTCGAAGGGCTGGGCGCCCTCCTAAGGTCTTCGGGAGTCGTCCTCGGGCTCGTCGCGGGCGGGGGCGGCGTCGATATCGCGCCGCTGGCCGAGCAGGGCGCCCTCCTGGGCGGGCTCATTCCGGATGCCGCCCGCTATTTCGACCATCACCATTCCGCCCTCGACGTCCTGGAGGCCGTCCATCCCCGCGAGCTCGAGCTGGGAGCGATCGCGCTCGCCTTGACCGCCTTTCTCATCGCCCGCGACGGAATCTGATATAATCGATTTTCGCCGAGGATTCACGAACGATGAAGAACCTGAGCTTTCTCTTCGCCGTCCACAACCATCAGCCCGTCGGCAATTTCGACGACGTCTTCGAGCGCGCCTTCGCGGACTGCTACCGGCCCTTCCTCCGGACCGTCGCCGATTACCCGCTCTTCAAGTTCGCCCTCCATTTTTCGGGGCCGCTCTGGGACCGCCTCAAGGAGAAAGAGAGGGACTCCTGGGACCTCATCGAGCGCATGACCGACCGGGGACAGCTGGAGCTGCTGGGGGGCGGATATTACGAGCCCATCCTGGCCGTCATCCCCGAGCGCGACCGGGCCGGCCAGGTCGCGCGCCTGAGCGATTTTCTCGAAGCGCACTTCGGCCGCCGGCCGCGCGGCGTCTGGATGGCCGAGCGGGTCTGGGAGCCGCATCTGGCCGCGACGCTGGCCCGGCAGGGGATCGATTACACGCTGCTCGACGAAGAGCACTTCCGTATGGCGGGGATCGACAACATCCACGCCCACTACATTACGGAAGACGAGGGTTTGGCCCTGCGGCTGTTCCCGATCGACAAGACCCTCCGCTATCTCATCCCTTTCCGGCCGCTCGAGGAGGTTCGAGCCGCCCTGGAGGGCATCGCGGCCGGCGGCGGAACGGCCATCCTCGGAGACGACGGCGAAAAATTCGGCCTCTGGCCGGGGACGAAATCCTGGGTCTACGAGGAGGGCTGGCTGCGCCGCTTCCTCGAGTTCGTCGAGAAGGAGGGCATCCGGACCCGGACCTTCTCGGACTACCTGGACGAGACGGCGCCGGCCGGCCGCGTCTATCTTCCGCCGGCGTCCTACGAAGAGATGATGGAATGGGCGCTGGAGCCGGCGGCCGCCGCGACGTTCAAGGCGCTCAAAGACGGGTCACCGTCGGCGGCCCGCCGCTTCTTGCGCGGAGGGTTCTTCCGCGAGTTTTTCCTCAAGTATCCCGAAGCCGACCGCCTGCATAAGAGGATGCTGGGCGTCTCGGCCGAGGTCGCGCGTCATCCCGAGGCGGACGAGGCAAGGACCGAGCTCTATAAAAGCCAATGCAACGACCCCTACTGGCACGGCGTGTTCGGCGGCCTCTACCTTCCCCACTTGCGCGGCGCGGCCTACCGCCATCTGATCGCGGCCGAGGCCCGGCTGCCTATGGGCCGGGGTTGGCAGACGCGCGATATCGACCTGGACGGCCGGAACGAGCTTGTCTGGCGCGGCCCTCTGTTCCAGGTCGCCCTCGACCCCGACCGGGGCGGAAGCCTGACCGAATGCGACTTCCTGCCGGAGGCCCGGAACCTCAGCGACGTCCTCTCCCGGCGG
>JAFGBC010000050.1 GCA_016933355.1 Candidatus Aminicenantota bacterium | reverse complement strand
CGACGACGGGCTTGGCCTTGCGGGTGAGGACCACTTCGCGCCAGATGACGTCCGAGGCGACGGCCGAGCCGCCCGGACTGTCGACCCTCAGGACGACGGCCTCGACCGTCCTGTCCTCGCGGGCCGTTTTGATCCAGCGGCCGAGCGTCGCCGACCCAATGGTCTGGGGCAGGCTCTCCCCGGGCAGGATGGTTCCGGCCGCGTAGATGAGGGCGATCCGCTTCCCGGGCAGGGCGTCGGGCGCCGCGACGGCGACTCGGGCGTAGTCCTCGAGGCGGATCCTGTTTTCGCTGCGGGCGTCCCGGGCGAGAACGTCCAGGAGCTCGTCCTCGTACAGGACGCGATCGACCAGTCCGGCCGCGACGGCCTGCTCGCCCTGGAAGAAGCCCCGGTCGATCAGGTCCCGAACGTCGGCCTCGGTCTTGCTCCTGGCTTTGGCGACCGCCGCGACATACTCCGCGAAGATGTCGCCGTAGAGCGACGTCATCATCTCCCGGTGGGCCGGGGTGAAGCCCTCTTCGGTGAACTGGTTGTAGGCCGTCTTGTACTCTTCGACGTGCTCGAACTCGGCCCGGACGCCGAGCTTGTCCAGCCCCTTTTTCATGAAGGGAACGTAGCCCCCGATGCCGTTGACGCCCAGCAGGCCCAGCGGATGGAGGACGACCTCGTCGCAGCCGGTCGCCAGGAAGTACTCTCGATCGAAGTCCATGCCCTCTTCGATGTAGGCGTAGGCCTTTTTTCCCGAGGCGCGGAAGTCGAGGATGGCGTCCCTGATCTCGGCGGCCTTCCCCCAGTCGCAGAGGATGGGGCTGACGCGCAGCAGGACGGCGCCGACGCGGTCGTCGCGCTTGGCTTTGCGGAGGCTTGTCCAGATGTCGTGGACGGCCAGCGGCCGGACGCCCAGGAACACGCTCGTGAAAAAGTCGGGAGAGGCGAAGTCCTCGATCGACCCGGCGAGAGGAACTTCCAGGAAGGAGCGGGACTTGACCTTGACCGGCTGGCGGACCGTCCCGATGATGAAGGCGAGGACGGTAGCGACGATCAGGACAAAGAAAACCAGGACGATGATGAGGACGTAGTGGCCGCGCTTCATGACGTCTCCTCTTTCTCCTACGGGCCGGCCGGGACCGGGTTTCGTGAAACCCCACTATAGCAAAATTCAGGGCAGGGGGGAACGGCGCGGCCCGGCCCACTCGAGTCCTTGATTTCCTCGCGACCGTTGTGCCAGAATGGGATGAATTTCGGCTGGTCGCTCCCGCGGACGCCGGTCCGGGGGGGCCTCAGGAGGTCCGGTTCGATGTCTTTCAAGAAGCTCTATGTGGGCAACCTCAACTTCAAGACGACCGAGGACAAGCTGAAGGAGCATTTCGCCCCGTTCGGCGAGGTGGCCTCGGTCAACATCCTCCAGGGGCGGGGGTTCGGGTTCGTGGAGATGGCCACACCCGAGTCCGCCCAGGAGGCCTTGAGCAAGCTCAACGGCACCGAATTCGACGGGCGCCGCCTCATCGTCAACGAGGCGAAGCCCCGGGCGGAGAAGAAGGACGAAAGCCGCTTCGACGGCGGCGAGAAGCCCTTCCGCAAGGACTGAGCCGAACCGCCGGCCGATTCCCGACGCGAAGACAGGGGCGGTCGTCCGCCCTTTTTTGAATTGGAATTCCCTGCCATTGGAGAAGACTTTTATTTCTTTAGGGGTGAACCTTCTCCGGCGTCCGCGCGTAGAGACTGGTGGACGCCCGATATGAGGTCGACGATGAACAGACACGATCATCAGAGGAGGCCCGGCCGACCGTCGGCGGTCGCCGACGGAGGGCTCAGGTTTCGGACGGGACGGGCCTAACCCGGCCTCGGGCCGGGCGCCACGGATTACGACGTGGAGAGACGGGACGGACAAGCCGCCGGCGTCGAGCGGGAGGTTTCCGTCCTGATGGCCCTCGTCAAGGAAGGAGACAGGGATGCGTTCCAGGACATCACCCGGTGCTACCAGCGCAAGGTCTTTGCCCTGGCCTATGCCTTCTTTCGGGACCGAGAGGAAGCCCTGGATATCGTCCAGGAGACGTTCCTCCGGCTTTACGAAAAGGCGGCCCTGTACCGAGAGGGGGAAGATTTCCAGGGATGGCTGTTTCGCATCGCCCGCAACCTGTGCATCGACTCCTACCGGAGAGGGCGGCAGCGCCGGGCCGGCTATCTCGAGGATGTCCGGGTCGACGCCCTTCCCGCTGAGGCGGCCGGCGGCGCGGACGCCGAACGTCGGTCCGACCTCAGGGCCCTGTTCCGCGCCGTTCTGGACCGGCTGGCCGAGAGGCAGCGGACGGTGTTCGTCATGAAGCACTGCAACGACATGCCCTACCAGGAGATCGCCCGAACGCTGGGGATCGCGGTCGGCACGGTTAAATCCCTCCATTTCAAAGCGGTCCGGAACCTGCGCAAGCAGCTCGGGCCGCACCTGGGGACGACATCGTGAGCGCCTGCAAAATCCGAAGGGACGAATGGATCGGCTTTCTGGGCGGTGAGCTGGACGCCGAGAGGGAGGAAGCCCTGCGCGTCCATCTCGAGACCTGCCGGCCCTGCCGGGACGAGGTCGCGCGGCTCCGCGCTCTGTCCGCGGAGGCGGACGCGCTTGCGAAGGAAACGCAGGAGGCGATGGATTCCGTGGACTGGGCGGCCCTCCCGGCCCGGATCGCCGCGCGCTTGCCCGTCCGGACCCGGCCCGGGCTTCGCCCCGCGACGGGCTGGAGGGCGGCTCTGAACGGCCCCCGGCTCCGGCCCGTTCTGGCCGGCCTCCTGGCCGGGATCGTCCTGGGCGGGGCGGCCGTGTTTTTCGCCCTGCGCAGGCCCTCCGTCCGCGCCCTGGCCGAGCCCTATTTCGCCTCGGGCGAATTTCTGGACCGGGTCGAGCTCGAAATGGCCCGCCGCCAGACTCTGGACTACCTCGACAGGAGCCGCTACCTGATCCTCGACGTCCTGGACGAGCCGTCCGGGAGCGAGGCCGCCGCGGCCGGCCCCCTGGCCTCCCAGGAAGCCCGGGACCTCATGACCCGGAAGAAGTATCTCGAC
Source organism: Candidatus Aminicenantota bacterium (assembly GCA_016933355.1). Lineage (GTDB taxonomy): Bacteria > Acidobacteriota > Aminicenantia > Aminicenantales > JAFGBC01 > JAFGBC01. The sequence continues at coordinate 1,515 of JAFGBC010000050.1, read as the reverse complement.
CCCCAGCTCGACAAGTTCCGGATGGCCAAGGCCAAGGATCTTTGCGACCAGATCGAGCTCCTCGTCTTCGAGCTCACCCAGCTGTCCCCCGAGGTCGGCGCGGCTGAAGTCGAACGGATCCGGATCCTGGTCCGGGACCGGCAGATCCTGATGAAGATCCGGCTCGTCAAGAAAGAGCTGGAGCGCAGCGAGGTTTGACATGAAGACAACCGCCTGGGTTATCAGCTTCTGGCTGGCGGCGGCGCCCGCGGGCATCGCCCCGGCCCAAGACCGGCCGGACGAACGGCTCTTCCGGGACGCCAAGCTTCTCCTCTTCGACAAGCAGTGGGCCGAAGCCCAGACGAAGCTCGAGGAGATCATCGGGAGCCATCCGGCCAGCCCTCTGCGCGGCCAGGCCCTGTTTTACAGGGCCAAATGCCTGAACGAGAGAAAAGGGCTGGAACGGGAGGCCCTGATCGCCTACAAGGATTATCTCGGGCTTAGGGAGCGGAACGAAAGCTTGGCCGAGGAGGCCGAAAACTCGATCATCGAGCTCGCCATGGGCCTCTATGAGCGGGGCGACAAGGTCCTCCTTCAGGAGGTCGAGAGCAGGCTCGACCACCGGAACAGGGCCATTCAATACTACGCGGCCTTCAAGCTCAGCTACGCCGCGGACAAGGCCGTCGCGGCCAAGAGCGTGCCCGTCCTGAAGTCGATCATCGCTTCCGAGCGGAACGCCGAGCTCAAGGACCGGGCCAAGATCGCCCTACTCCGGATTTCCCCCCAGACGCTCAAGGGGGTTCCGGACGACATCCCGGTTTGCGGGCCGCGCGTTCTCAAGATCAGGATCTACGAGAAGGGCGGCGGCGAGCCGAGACTTTCGCTCAACATCCCCTGGGCCCTGGCCGACCTGGCCCTGAGCGCCTTTCCCGAGGAGGACAAGGCCAAGCTGCGGCGGAAGGGCTACAACATCGACACGATCATCCGCGATCTGACCCGGAACAAGGAGGCCGTCTTCGAGATCATCGACGAGGACGAAGGCAGGATCAAGATTTGGATCGAATAAGACGAAAGGACGAAAGGAGAACGCCATGAGAAAAACCGCCGCTCTCATGACCGCCGTCTTCGGGCTGGCGCTGGCGCTGGGCCCAGTCGCCCTGGCCGACAGCGGGGATGATCTTCAGGCCATCAAGAAGGCCGTCAAGGACAACCCGAGATACGAGCCGGGGACGGAGGTCCGATGGTTCAAGGTCCTGGTGACCGACGCGAAGACCAACAAGGACAAGGTCCGGATCACGCTTCCCATCGTCCTGGTCGAGACCTTCGTCAAGTGCGCCGACGGGAAGCGCGTCCGGATCAACGACGGGGGATGCGACATCGATCTCCGCGCCCTGCTGGCCGAGCTCAAGAAGAACGGACCGATGGCGCTGATCGAAGTCTGCGAGGACGACGAGGTCGTCAAGGTCTGGCTCGAGTAAGCCCTTCGACTTCGACCTCTCTTTCGGGGGGACGGACGCTCGTCCGTTCCTCCCCCTT
>JAFGBC010000049.1 GCA_016933355.1 Candidatus Aminicenantota bacterium | reverse complement strand
TCTATCTCGTCTGGGAGGATGCGACGCTCGGAAACAGCGGGATCTTCTTCCGCAAGTCGGCTAACCGGGGCGCGACCTGGCTGTCGGAGGCGCGACTCACCAAAAAGGCCGGCCCTATCGCGTGCGCCGGCCCTGGCCGTCAGCGGATCGAGCCTTTACGCCGTCTGGGAGGAGGATACGGGGGAGGGGGCGGACCTCTTTCTCAGGAAATCGACGAACGAAGGGGCCGACTGGACGGCGGTCGAACGGCTGACCCGTAACTCCGGCGCTTCCCGGAGCCCGTCGATGGCTGCGGGCGGCGCGAAGATCTTCGCGACTTGGCAGGATGATACGCCCGGCAACGCTGAGATCTACGTCATGAAAAAGATGCCCGGTCCTTACGGGATTTCCATCCTTTCGCCCACGGCAGCCACGGTCTGGACGAGGGGGACAACGGCCGAGATCCGGTGGATGATCAGCGAGGGCCGTTCGGATGAGACTCCGAGGAATCCGCCCGGGATCGATAAGGTGAAGATCGACCTGTATCGAGGAGCGGCGCTCAAGACGCGCATCGTCGCGGAAACGGACGCCGTCGCGGGACGATACTCATGGCTGGTGCCGACGAGCCTCGAAGCGGGAGCGGACTACAAGATCCGGATCGCCAGCGCGGCGGACGGACGTCTTTATAAAACCAGCCCATTTTTCAAGATCGGCGGGATCGCCATGCCCGACCTGGTGATAGCCAGTCTGACGCATAGCCCCGAAATTCCGACGTCGGCGCAGGAGGTCACCATCACGGTCGTGGTCAAGAACCGAGGAACCGCGGCCGCCGGCGCATCCCATTTGGCTATTCCGCTCGGGACCCCGATGTCCCGCCCCGTCCCCCCGCTCGCGGCGGGTGCGACCTGGACCGTGACCCAGACCGCGGGGCCCTTCGCGCCCGGTATCCAGACGTACGAAGTGACGGCCGACTGGGAGCACGAGGTGGCCGAATCGGACGAATCGAAAAACGGCCGGAGAGATGATATCATGGTGTCCGGACTGCCGATCTTGTCGCGATCGTCGGCAAGGCGCAGGCCGGTTCGGCATACCGATTGGGCGAAGCGCGGAAATCCCCTATAATACTCCTTCGTTATTTATCCCGGCGCTTATGGAGGCATGACACATGAGCTTCAGTCCATTCCTGGCCAGTCCCGTCACCAACACCCGGCTGCGGACGCCGCACCATGTCGCGGACGTCTCCGGCATGTGCGCCGTCTGCGCCGCCGACTGCCTCGGTCCCTGCGAGATCGGCTTGTCCGCGCTGCGCGGCTCCGAGGCCATCCTGCCCTTTGCCGCCGACCGGAACCAATTCGCCTCGGAGAAGCGCTATCCCCTCGATTACTCCCATTTCAGCATCAACGGCCGGGTCTTCGGCGCGGTCGGGCTTCCGGCCGACCCGGACCGGGCCTGCTATCCGAACGCGGATCTGTCCTCGGCCTTCGGGGCCGCGCGCGCCGTCCCGATCAAGGCGCCCTTCATCCTCCCGGCGATGGCCAAGCTGGCCTGGCAGGACTACTTTGCCGGGGCCGCTCTCGCCGGAATCCCCGCCGTCATCGGCGAGGACGTGATCGCCAAGGACACGGGACTCGTCGTCCGAGGCCGACGGGTTGTCGAGGCGCCGCTCGTCGCCGAGATGGTCTCCGCCTACCGGCGTTATCAACGCGGCTGCGGCGATATCGTGCTCCAGGCGAATTTCGATGACGAGCAGCACGGCCTGCTGGAATACGCGGTCGGACGGCTGGAGATCCGCTCCGTGGAGCTGAAGCTCGGCCAAGCCGCCAAGGGCATTCAGGGCATGGGCCGGCTGGCGAAGCTCGAGGACGCCCTGCGCTTCAAGTCGCTCGGCTACATCGTCGCGCCCGACCCGGAGGATCCCGCCGTCGCCGCCGCGTTCGCGCGCGGGGCCGGCCCCGTCTTCGAGCGGATCGGGAAGCTCCCGATGTGGAGTCCCGAGGATCTTGCGCGGCGGGTCGCCGCGTTGCGGGAGCTGGGCGCCGAGCGGGTCTGCTTGAAAACCGGCCCCTTCGACCCTCGCGACATCCGGACGATCCTCGACATCGCCTCGGAGGCCGCCGTCGACCTCGTGACCCTGGACGGGGCGGGCGGCGGAACCGGGAGCAGCCCGGTCAAGATGATGAACGAGTGGGGCATGCCGACCGTGACGCTGGAGGCCATCGTCCACCGCATCCTGGGCGACTTCGAGAAGGCCGGGAGGCCGCTGCCGCCGGTGGCGATGGCCGGCGGCTTCGCGACCGAGGACCAGGTGTTCAAGGGCCTGGCGCTCGGGGCGCCCTACGTCCGCCTGATCGCTCTGGGGCGGGCGGCCATGGCCGCCGCGACCGTGGGGCGCCGGGTGGGCGAGGCTCTCCGCAACGGCACCCTGCCCGAGGAGTATGCCCGGTTCGGTTCGACCGTCGAAGAGGTCTTTGCCGACATCCGGCTCCTGAAGGCCGAATACGGCGACGAGGCGGCGGCCTTCCCGATCGGGGCGATCGGAGTTTATTCCTACCTGAACAGGGTGGCGGTCGGGCTCAAGCAGCTCATGGCCCTCAACAGGAAGTTCGCGCTCCGCTATATCGGCCGCGAGGACATCGTGCCCCTGACCGAGATCGCCGCCAAAGCGACGGGCCTTCCGACCTATGAGGCGCTGTTGGGCTGATTCCGACGCGGTCGCCCGTCGCGGAATGCCTTGAAGGGCCGAGCGAAGGCGGGGGCGTCACACGATCAGCATGACGTCGCCGTAGGAGAAAAATCGGTAGCGCTCGCGGACGGCTTCGCGGTAGGCGGCGAGGACGAGTTCGCGCCCGGCGAATGCCGAGACGAGGACGAGGAGCGTCGACTGGGGAAGGTGGAAATTGGTGAGGAGGCGGTCGACAACCCGGAATGCGAACCCGGGCTTGATGAAGAGCGAGCTGGAGGCGGCGCCGGGAACGACGGCGGGAGGAATGTTCCTCTGCGGGCCCGAGGCCTGCCCCCGCGCTCTTCCTTGAGCCGCCAAGGCCGCGCTTTCCAGCGCCCGGACGACGGTTGTCCCGACCGCAAGGACGGGGCGCCCCCCGCGCTTGGCGGCGTTGATCGCTGCCGCGGCGGCCGCGCTGATCTCGTAGCGCTCCTCGAGCATCGCGTGCTCGTCGAGGTCCTCAACGCGGACGGGCTGGAAGGTCGCCAGCCCGACCTCGAGCGTCACCGGGACGACCTCCACGCCCTCGGCTTTGATGGCGGCCAGCGCGGCCCTCGTGAAGTGAAGCCCTGCCGTTGGCGCGGCAATGGCGCTCTCGCGCGCCGCGAACACGGTCTGGTAGCGCTCGAGGTCGCGCGGCCGGTCCTCGAGATCCGATCTCTTCCGCTTGATATAGGGCGGGAGCGGCGCATAGCCGATCTCCCGGAGCCCGGCGAGCACGTCATTCACGGCGAACCTGAGGCTCCGGCGGCCCTCCTCGCCGCGGCCGACCACGTCCGCCTCGAATCCGGGCCCGAAGCGGACCCGCCCGCCGGGCTTGACGCGCCCGGCCGGCTTGCAGAGAACGTCCCAGACGCCGGGGGCGCTCTCCTTGAGGAATAGAAATTCGACGTCCTTGCCCGCGATCGTCCCCCAGGCTTTGGCGGGAATCACTCTCGCGTCGTTGAGGACGAGGACGTCGCCCGCGCCCAGAAAGCGGCCGACGTCCTTGAACGCGCCGTGCCGGATCCGTCCCGAGGCGCGGTCGACGACCATCATCCGCGAGTCGTCGCGGCGGGGGAGGGGATGCTGGGCGATGAGCCCGACCGGGAGCTCGTAGTCGAAATCCGAGAGCCGCATCAATCCTAGAAGAGCTTCTTCTGCGGGGAGGCGGGGCCGCTCCCGGGCGGCGGGTATCCGAGGTGCCGATAGGCCTTGTCCGTGACTTTGCGCCCCCGGAGGCTCCGGTCGAGGAAGCCGATCCGCATCAGGAACGGCTCGTAGATGGATTCAATCGTGTCCTTTTCCTCGTCGATGGCCGCCGCGATCGTCGAGATCCCGACCGGGCCGCCCCCGAAGTTCTCGATGATCGTGGTCAGGATCTTGCGGTCGACGTCGTCGAGCCCGACCGCGTCGACCTCCATCTTATCCAGCGCCTCGCTCGCGTCCTTGGCCGAGATGACGCCCTTGCCCTTGACGTCGGCGAAATCCCGGACTCGCCGCAGCAGGCGGTTGGCGACGCGCGGCGTTCCCCGCGAGCGGAGCGCGATCTCGGCCGCCCCGCCCTCGTCGACCTCGACCTTGAGGATCTCGGCCGAGCGCCGAATGACCTGGCGCAGATCCTCGTCGCGGTAATAGTCGAGGCGGTGGATGATGCCGAAGCGGCCGCGGAGGGGGGCCGTGATCCGGCCCGCCCGCGTCGTCGCCCCGATCAGCGTGAACTTCTTGAGGCGGAGCTTGTGGCTGCGCGCGCTCGGCCCCTGGCCGATGACGATGTCCAGGCAGTAGTCCTCCATGGCCGAGTAGAGGATCTCCTCGATCGAGGGGTGGAGGCGGTGGATCTCGTCTATGAACAGGACCTCTTTTTCCTGGAGGTTGGAGAGAATGGCCGACAGGTCGCCCGTCCGCTCGATGACCGGGCCGGCCGTCGGCTTGATCCCGACGCCCAGTTCCTTGGCGATCAGGAGGGCGAGGCTGGTCTTTCCCAGGCCGGGCGGTCCGTAGAGGAGGACGTGGTCGAGGTGCTCGGCGCGCTTGCGGGCGGCCTCGATGAAGACCTTGAGGTTGGCCTTGACCGTCTCCTGGCCGACGAACTCGGCGAAGGAGCGGGGCCGGAGGCTGTCCTCGAAGAGGAGGTCCTCCTTGGTCCGGACCGGGGTCAGAATCGCCGGCATGATGCGCTTGCCTCTCCTCGACGTCCAAGATTATTGCATTTC
>JAFGBC010000226.1 GCA_016933355.1 Candidatus Aminicenantota bacterium | reverse complement strand
ACCGTCTTTCCGCTCGCGATCGACCTGCCGATGACTCCCGGCCGGTCCGGCTACACCTACCGCACCTTCGAGACGATCCGCCAGTTGCGCCGCGATCCTGCATTCCGCGGCGTCCATTGTTCGCTCGGGATCAGCAACGCGGCCCGTGACCTTCCCGGCCGGAAGATCGGCGTCTGCCGCGCCTACCTGGACTTGGCCCGCGCCTACGGGTTGGACGCGGCCATCGTCAACGTCTTCCACGAATACGGGCGGAAGCCGGCGGCGTCCGAGCTCGTCGAATTCGTCGCGGCCTTCGCCGCCCAGGACGGTTCGCCCGAGGCCGGCGAACGGGTCATCCGCCGGATGAAAGGCTTCTGCGAAGCCAACCGGAAGGTCCGGACGTCCTGATCCCGGCTTTCCTTGCCTCCCCCGTTTTCGCCGCCTCGATGGAATTCACCCTGACCATCAAGCTCGACGAGAATCGGGGCGTCCGGGTCCGACGTTCACGTTCGCCGGCCGGGCGTGCCTTTTCCCGCCCAAATTGACTAATTCCGACCGATCTCCTATAGTAAGGGCGACATGGATTGGGAAACGCTGGCCCGCGAGCTGGCCGTCCCGGGCGACGCCAAGATCGTCCTCGTCGTCTTGGACGGGCTGGGCGGCCTCCCCGTCGGCGGCAGGACCGAGCTCGAGGCCGCCCGAAAGCCGAACTTGGACGCCCTGGCCGCCCGCGGCGCCTGCGGCTTGACGACCCCCGTCTGGCCCGGCATCACGCCCGGGAGCGGCCCGGCTCATCTCTCGCTCTTCGGCTACGACCCCCTCCGCTATCAGCTCGGCCGCGGCATCCTCGAAGCCCTCGGCTCGGGGGTTGAGGTCGGGCCGCAGGACCTGGTCGCCCGCGGCAATTTCGCGACCCTCAAGGCCGGGCTCATCGGCGACCGGAGGGCGGGGCGCCTTGCGACCGAAACGAACGCCCGCCTCTGCCGGGCGATCAACGCCGCGCTGCCCGTCCGGGAGGGCGTCGAAACGCGCCTTTACCCCGGCAAGGAGCATCGCTTCGTGGCCCGCTTCCGCGGGGAAGGCCTCAGCGACCGGCTGAGCGACGCCGACCCCCAGAAGGAGGGCAAGCCGCGGTTGCCGGCCGCTCCCCTGGCGCCGGAGGCCGAACGATCGGCCGCCGTCGTCAACGGCTACATGGACGCGGTGACCGCTCTTCTCAAGGACGAGCCGGTCGCTAACACCATCCTCATCCGCGGCTTCTCCGGGTTGCCGTCCCTCCCTTCGATGCCCGAGCTGTACAAGATCAGGCCGGCCGCCGTCGCCAATTACCCGATGTACAAGGGGCTGGCCCGCCTGCTGGGGATGACCGTCGTCGACGCCGGGTCCGAAACGTCCTCCTTGTTCGAAGCGCTGGAGAAGCACTACAAGGATTTCGATTTCTTCTACGTCCACTACAAGAAGACCGACGCGGCCGGCGAGGACGGGAATTTCGACGCCAAGGTCGCGGCGATCGAGGAGGTCGACGCCTTCCTCCCCCGCTTGACGGCGCTCGGCCCGGAGGTCCTGGTCGTCACGGCCGACCACTCGACGCCGTCCGTCCTTAAAGGCCATTCCTGGCATCCCAACCCGTTTTGCCTGGTCTCCCGCTTCGCCCTGCCCGACGACGTCGCCCGCTTCAGCGAGCGGGACTTCGGCCGGGGCCTCCTCGGGTCGTTTCCGGCGCTCCAGGCCATGCCGCTCATGCTGGCGGCGGGCCTGAAGCTCAAAAAGTTCGGCGCGTGATCCTCCGACCGACATAGAAAGGACGAAGACGCAAGCGTGTCCGTGAGCCGGTCCGTCCGACTCGCTCTCCTGGGAGCCGCCCTCGCTCTCCCCCTCGCGTCCGCGCAGGATCCCGGCGTCGAGATCTACGGCCTCCGCCATCATGTCCACGCCAACTTCACCCGGATCGTCATCGACATCGGCCGCCTCCGCGAGTACACGGCCGGCGAGCTGCGCGGCCCGGACCGGATCTTCGCCGACATCCTGGAGGCCAAGCTGAACCCGATCCTTCACGGACAGGACCTCCGGGTCGCCGCCGATTACATCAGCTCGATCCGGATCGCCCAAAAGACGCCCGGGACGGTTCGGCTGGTCGTGGACGTCGACTTCCGGCGGATCGAGAGCCACCGCGTCTACCATCTGTTCGACCCGTTCCGGATCGTCGTCGACATCTACCCGAAGTCCGGCGCGGCGGCGGGGGGCGGCCTTCCGCCGGAGCCCCGGGACGCCGCCAAGCCGCCGGCCGCCGAAAAGGCCGGGACCGAGCCCGAGATCCCGCTCCAGCCGGCCCAGCCGACCGCCGCCGGATACACGCTCGCCCGCCAGCTCGGGCTGGGCGCCCGGACGATCGTCATCGACCCCGGGCACGGCGGGCGGGACCCGGGCTGCATCGGAAAGGCCGGGCTGCGCGAAAAGGACGTCGTCCTGGACCTTTCCCTCCGGCTCAAGAAGCTGATCGAGGCCAAGACGGACCTGGCCGTCGTCCTGACCCGGGAGAGCGATATCTTCGTCGAGCTCACCGACCGGCCGACGATCGCCCAGCAGAAGGCGGCCGACCTGTTCGTCTCGATCCACCTCAACGCCAACCCCAGCCGCAAGAAGACCGGAGTCCAGACCTTCTTCCTCAACGTCAACCCCGACCAGGCCGTGATGGAGGTCGCCGCCCGCGAGAACGCGACCTCGACCAAGACCCTGAACGCCATGGGCGAGATCTACAAGAAGCTCGTCCTCAACGATAAGATCATCGAATCGCGCGAGCTGGCCGGCCGTGTCCAGGCGAGCCTGGTCAAGGCGCTGGGGCGGTCGTTCACCGGCATCAAGAACCTGGGCGTCAAGGGCGGGCCGTTCTGGGTCCTGATCGGAACGACCATGCCCTCGATCCTGGTCGAAGCGACCTACCTCAGCAACGCAGCCGACGAGTCGCGTCTCAAGACCGACGCCTACCGCCAGGCCGTCGCCCAGGGCGTCTTTGAGGGTATAATGGACTATATCCATTCTCTAGGAAAAGGATGAACGACGATGAAGAGACGCGAAGCCCTGAAGGATATCGCGCTGGGAGGGCTCGTCCTCGGCCTCGGCCGCGGGGCCGCCGCGCGGCCGCGCCACGGCGTCGCCGCCCAGACCCCCTCCCCGGCTAAGACCGCCCCCGACCTGAGCGTGATCAGCGCCGAGTCGCCCGCCGCCGCCGCGCGGGCCGCCGTGGCTGCCCTGGGCGGGATGGCGGCGTTCGTCGGACGCGGCGACAAGGTCATCATCAAGCCCAACATAGGCTGGGATCGGACGCCGGAGATGGCGGCCTGCACCAACCCCGAGGTCGTCGCCGCCCTGGTCGGCCTCGTCCTCGAGGCGGGGGCCAAAGAGGCCGTTGTCATGGACAACACGACGAACCAGGCCAAGCGCTGCTACGTGCGCTCGGGGATCGCCGAGGCCGCCAAGCAGGCCGGCGCCAAGGTTTTATTTACGGACGACTACCGCCTCAAAAAGACGGCCCTCCAGGGCGCTTGGCTCAAGGAGTGGGACGTGTTCGCCGATTTCCTCGAGGCGGACAAGGTTATCAACGTCCCGATCGCCAAGGTCCACAGCCTGACCCGACTCTCGATGGGCATGAAGAACTGGCTGGGGGCGATCGGCGGCGCCCGCCACCAGCTCCACCAGAAGCTCGACGAGGCTATGGTCGACCTAGCCGCCTTTTTCAAGCCGGCCCTGACCGTCCTCGACGCCTACCGGATTCTGGTCAAGAACGGCCCCCAGGGCGGACGGCTCTCGGATACGCGGCTGGTCAAGACGATCATCGCCGGCCGCGACCAGGTCGCCGTCGACGCCTTCGGGGCGACCCTCTTCGACGTTCAGCCCGGCGAGCTCGCCTATCTCCGGATCGCCCAGGAGCGGGGTCTCGGCCGCCATGAGCTGGGGGGGCTGACCATTGAAAAAAGAACGGTCTAAAAAATACCGGAGGGTCCGCGCTCTGCGCGTCCTGACCCAGTCCTTTTTTTTCGGCCTGTTCGGCTATCTGCTTCTCGTCTCCCACTATACGGGCGAGGATTATCTCGGCAAGCCGGTCGACGCCTTCTTCCGGTTCGACCCGCTCATCGCCCTGACGACGCTCGTCGCCGGCCGCGTCGTCCTGACCTGGATGCCGATCGCTGCGGCCGTCCTCGTTTTGACCCTCGTCCTGGGCCGGTTCGTGTGCGGCTGGATCTGTCCGCTGGGCTCGCTCCACCAAGCCTTTTCCTTTATCTTTAAGAAGGCCGGCCTCCTCAAGCCCAAACGGGAGGAAACGGCCTCGACCGGCTGGAAGTATCTCGTCCTGGCCGTCGTCCTCGTCGGCTCGGCCTTCGCCCTTAACCTGGCCGGCTGGCTCGACCCGCTCTCGTTTCTGGTCCGGTCCTTCACGACGGCCGTCCTCCCGGCCGCGGCCCTCGGCCTGTCCCAGGTCGTGAGGCTGCTCTACGCCATCCCTTTCCCTGCTCTGGCCCAACCCTTGTCCCAGTTCATCAACAACTTGGCCGTGAATACCGTTTTCTTCCAGGCGTTCGCGGTCGGGCTCCTGTTTTTGGGCGCGCTCCTTTTGAACATCCGAAAAGAGCGCTTTTGGTGCCGCTACCTCTGCCCGGCCGGCGCCCTCCTCGGGCTGGCCGCGCGCTGGAACGTCCTCAAGCTGCGGATCGACGAGGACGCCTGCATCAAGTGCGGCCTGTGTACACAGCACTGCCAGACCCAGGCCGAGCCCTATCCCAACCCGAAATGGCGGAGCTCGGAGTGCGTGTACTGCGCGACCTGCGCGGCCATCTGCCCGACGGCCGCGATCGGCTTCCCGGCTTCGCCGAAGCCCGAGCCGGTCAAGACGATCGACGTCCGCAAGCGCCGCGTCGTCCTGGCCTCGCTCGTCGGGCTGGCGGCGGCCCCCCTCGTCCGGGTCGCGCCGGCGGCGAAACGCGCCCACGTCAAGCTCATCCGGCCGCCCGGCGCCCTGCCCGAACCCGAATTCCTGGCCCGCTGCGTCAAGTGCGGAGAGTGCATGAAGGCCTGTCCGACCAACGGCCTCCAGCCGACGCTCTTCGAAGCCGGGCTCGAGGGACTCTGGACGCCCCGCCTCGTCCCGACCATCGGCTACTGCGAGTATTACTGCTCGCTCTGCACCCAAGTCTGCCCGACCGACGCCATCCGCGAGCTCACGATCGAGGACAAGGTTCAGGTCAAAATCGGGACGTCCTGGATCAACAAAAACCGCTGCATTCCTTACGCCCTGGGCAAGCCGTGCATCGTCTGCGAGGAACACTGCCCGACCTCGCCCAAGGCCATCAAGCTTGTCCTGGTCCAGGCCGCGCTCCCGGATGGGACGGTCTCGACCCAGAAAGCCCCCGTCATCGACCAGGACCTGTGCATCGGCTGCGGCATCTGCGAGAACAAGTGCCCGGTCGTCGACGAACCGGCGATCTTCGTGACCAGCATCGGTGAGCAGCGCTCGGAGACGAACCGGCTCCTACTCCCGGTCATCGGCGACGGGGAATAATCCAGAGTTTTATTCGGCCAGAGCCTTCTTGATCTCGTCCTTGAGGGGCGGGAGGACCTCGAACAGGTCGCCCACCACGCCCAGGTCGGCGACTTTGAGGATGGGCGCTTCGGGATCCTTGTTGACGGCGACGATGACCTTGGAGCCCAGCATTCCCGCCAGGTGCTGGATCGCGCCCGAGATGCCGAAGGCCAGATAGAGGTTCGGAGAGACCGTCTTCCCCGTCTGGCCGATCTGGTGGGCGTGGCCGATCCAGCCCGCATCGACGGCCGAGCGCGAGGCGCCGACGGCCGACCGCAGCAGAAGCGCGGCCAGCTCGCGGAGGAGGTCGAAGGCCTCGGCGCCCTTAAGGCCGCGCCCGCCGGAGACGACGATCTCGGCCTCGGTCACGTCGAGAGCGGCGTCCTGCTCCTTCTGGATCTCTTCGACCCATGCCTTGATCGCGCCGGCGTCGACGTCGGCCGCCTTCTTGACGACCTCTCCGGAGGAGGCCTTGGCATCGCCCAGCGCGAAGACGTTGGGGCGGAGCGTCGCCAGGGAGGGCTCGCCCTTGAGCGCGACCGTCATCAGGGCTTTGCCGGCGAAGATGGGCCGGGTGTATTCGAGGCGGCCTCCCGCCAACGCGATCTTCGTGCAGTCGGACGCCAGCCCGGCCTTGAGCCTGGCGGCCAGGCGCGGCGCGAGGTCCCGGCCCATCGCCGTGGCCGACATCCATACAGCCCGGGGCTGGGCCTCGGCGACGAGGCCGGCCAAGGCCTGAACAAATCCCTCCGACGAATACCTCTCGAGGGCGGGGCTGTCCAGATGATAGAGGGTCGCCGCGCCCAAAGCGCGAACGCCGGACGCCTGCGCCGGGTCGAACGGCCCTACGACGACGGCGGTCAAGGGGGCGCCCATCTCGCCCGCGCGTCGGGCGCCCTCGCTCAAAGCTTCGAGCGAGCTTTTTTTGACCTTGCCTTCACGGGTCTCCAAAAACACGAGGATCATCGACGGCTCCTCTCAGATGACCTTGGCGTCGTTGCGCAGGAAGGCGACGATCCGGCGCGCCGCCTCGGCGGCCGGCTCGGTCACGAGCGTCCCCGCCTTGCGGGCCGGCGGAATCTCGATCCGCACGACCTCGACCCGGGAGGCCGTGTCCTCGGCGGACAGCCCCAGCTCGGCCGGCGTCAGGACCGGGATGGCTTTCTTCTTGGCGGCCATGATGCCCCGCAGCGTCTCGTAGCGCGGCTCGTTCAGCCCCTTCTGAGCGCTGACGACCGCCGGGAGCGAGAAGACGACCTTCTCGCGGGAGCCCTCGATCTCGCGCAAGGCCGTCCCCGCGCCGTCGCCGATCTCGAGCTTGGTCACGACGTTGACCTGGGGCAGGCCCAGGAGCCCGGCGACCATCGAAGGCACCTGGGCGTTGTCGGAGCCCACGGCCTGCTTTCCGAACAGAAGGAGGTCGAAGGAGCCGGCTTTGGCCTTGAGATAGGCGGCCAGGATGGTCGCCGTCCGGAGCCCGTCGTAGCTCTCGGCGGCTTCGTCCTTGATCAGGACGGCTTCGTCGGCGCCCATGGCCAGAGATTTGCGGAGGACGACCAGGGCCGTTTCCGGGCCGAGGGCGACGGCCGTGACCGTCCCGCCCTTGGCCTCCTTGAGCCGGAGGGCTTCCTCGACGGCGTATTCGTCGTAGGGGCTGAGGATGAAATTCAGGCCGTCCTCGGCCACGGCCCGGCCGTCGTCCCGGATCCGGATCCGGGACTCGGTGTCGGGGACCCGCTTGATAAAAACGAAGATGTTCATCCCTTGCTCTCCTTCATGAAAGCCGCCGGCATGAGGCAGCGCCCCCTCGGGCCGGCCCGTCCCGAGCCGCCCGGGCCCGCCGGCTCGCGGCCGGCCGCTAGTCCTCGTGACGCTTGAGCAGGATCGCGGCGTTCGTGCCGCCGAACCCGAACGAGTTGCTGAGGCCGTAGCGGAACTCGGCCTGTCGGACCGTGTTGGGAACGTAGTCGAGGTCGCACGCGGGGTCGGGGACTTCATAGTTCATCGTCGGCGTCATGACCTGATGCTTGAGGCAGAGGGCCGTGATCCCGGCCTCGACGCCGCCCGTCGCACCCAGCAGGTGTCCGGTCATAGATTTGGTCGAGCTGATCCCGATCTTGGCCGCGTGGTCGCCGAAAACCCGCTTGATAGCGACCGTTTCGATTCTATCGTTGTAGATCGTCGAGGTCCCGTGGGCGTTGATATAGCCGACCTCGGAAGGGTCGATCCCGGCGTCTTCGATAGCCCGCTGCATGACCCGAGCCGCGCCGTCCGCGTCCTGGGCGGGAGCCGAGACATGGTAGGCGTCCCCGGTCATGCCGTAACCGACGACCTCGGCGTAGATCCTGGCGCCGCGGCGGACGGCGACGCTCCGCTCCTCAAGGATCAGGATGCCGGCCCCTTCACCCATCACGAACCCGTCGCGCTCGGCGTCGAACGGCCGCGAGGCGCGGGCTGGGTCGTCGTTCCGGGTCGAGAGGGCCTTCATCGCGCAGAACCCGGCCATGCCCAGCGGCGAGACGGCCGCCTCGGCGCCGCCCGCGATCATGACGTCGGCGTCGCCGCGGGCGATGATCCGGGCCGAGTCCCCGACCGCGTGGCAGCCCGTGCTGCAGGCCGTGACCGTCGCCATGTTGGGCCCCTTGGCGCCGAAGCGGATCGAGATCTGACCGCCCGCCTCGTTGATGATGGTCGCGACCAGGAAGAAGGGCGAAACACGGTCCGGCCCTTTCTCGAGCAGGATCCGGTGCTGTTCCTCGATCGTTTGGATGCCGCCGATCCCGGACCCGACGCAAACGCCGCAGCGGTCGGACTGAAGGAGCGCGGGCGGGACGGCCCCGTCGTCCACGGCCAGCTGGGCCGCGGCGACCGCGTACTGGATGAAGAGGTCCATCTTGCGGGCCTCCTTCCGGTCGACGAAGGCCTGGATGTCGAAGTCCTTGACTTCGCCCGCGATACGCGACGAGAGACGGGAGGCGTCGAAGCGCGTGACCGGGCCGACGCCGTTCTCCCCCTTAAGCAGGGCCTCCCAGGTTCGGGCCGTCCCGACGCCTAAGGGCGTGACGAGGCCGATGCCGGTGATGACGACCCGCCGCGGCGGGCAAGGCTTTGGCGCGGCAGAAAAAACCATGGCGACGGTCGGGCGGGGGGGCGGCTTAGGACACCTTGGACAGGATGTAATCCATGGCCTTGCCGACGGTCGTCAGCTTCTCGGCGTCCTCGTCGGGGATGTCGAGCCCGAACTCGTCTTCGAGGGCCATGACGAGCTCCACGGTATCGAGCGAATCCGCCCCGAGGTCGTCGATGAACGAAGCCTGCTCGGTGATCTGCTCCTCGCCGATGCTCAGCTTGTCGGCCACGATGCTCTTGACCTTCTTCAGGAGTTCTTCTCTTTGCATTGTCCACTCCTCCTCAATCAAATTTCCGGGACTCCGGTGGGGAGAACCCCGCGGGACTTCGTCATGTATACATGCCGCCGTTAAGATGGATGACCTGGCCGGTGATGAAGGACGCCCCGTCCGAAAGCAGGAAGCGGACGGCGGCGGCCACGTCCTCGGGCCGGCCGAAGCGCCCGAGCGGGATGGCCTCCAGGAACGCCGTCCGGACGGCCTCCGGGAGCTTGGCCGTCATGGCCGTCTCGATGTAGCCGGGGGCGACGCAGTTGACGGTGATCCCCCGCGAGGCGATCTCGCGCGCGAGCGACTTCGAGAAGGCGATGACCCCCGCCTTGGAGGCCGCGTAGTTGCACTGGCTGGTGTTGCCCATGACGCCGACGACCGAGGCGATGTTGACGATCCGCCCCGAGCGCCGGGCCACCATGGACCGGACGGCCGCCCGGCAGAAGTTGTACGTGCCCTTGAGGTTGACGGCCAGGACGGCGTCCCAGTCCTCCTCCTTCATCCGGAGGAGGAGGTTGTCGCGGGTGATGCCGGCATTGTTGACCAGGAAGTCGATCCGCGTCCAGCGGGCGAGGATGTCCTCGACGACCCGGTTGACTTCCGCCGAGCTCGAAACGTCGGCGGCGTGGACCGAGGCCTCGCTTCCCGCGGCCTTGACGCGGGCCGCGACGGCCTGAAGCTTGTCGGCTTGGATGTCGACGAGGGCCAGCCCGGCTCCGGCGGCGGCCAGGTCGAGGGCGATGGCCTCGCCGATCCCCTGGGACGCCCCGGTCACGAGCGCGATCTTGTCCCGGAACGGCGCGTCCATGTCACAGGCCTCCCGTTGCCTGGCCGGCCCGGCCGATCTCGGCCCGGATCCGGTCCTGAACCCGGTTAGCGACGAAGTCGCGGGCCAGCCGGATCGCGTTCCGGACGGCGACCGGGTTCGACCGGCCGTGGCCGATGATGCAGACGCCCTGCAGGCCGAGGAGCAGGGCGCCGCCGGTTTCGGCGTAGTCGAGTCGCTTGAAAGCTTTCTTGAGGTTTCTCTTCATCAGGAACAGCCCGATCTTGGCCAGGACGTTCTTCGTGATCTCATGGCGGCCCAGCGCCAACATCGTCTCGACGACGCCCTCGCTGACCTTGAGCGCGACGTTTCCGGTAAACCCGTCGCTGACGATGACGTCGGCCTTGCCGCTGAAGAGGTCCTTGCCTTCGATGTTGCCGATGAAGCGGACCGGAGCGGCGGACAGGAGCTGGAAGGCGTCCTTGGTCAGGTCGTTGCCTTTGCCGGCCTCCTCGCCGATGCTCATGAGTCCGACCCGGGGGTCGGTCCGCCCCAACGCGCTCTCCATGAACGCGCGCCCCATGACGGCGAATTGTTTGAGGTCCTGGGGCCGGCAATTGGCGTTGGCCCCGACGTCGATGAGCAAGGTCAGGCCATGGAGCGAGGAGACGAGCAGGGCGAGGGCGGGCTTATCGACGCCTTCCATGGCGCCCAGGACCTTCCGGGAGATGTAGACGACGGCGGCCGTGTTGCCGGTCGAGACGAAGGCGTCGGCGGCGCCGTCCTTGAGGAGCTGCGTCCCGACCCGGATCGAGGAACGCGCCTTCTTGCGGAAGGAGAACAATCCTTCGCCCATCCCGATCGCCTCGGGGGCTTCGACGATCGTGATCCGGGCCCGCGTCCGGGGCAGCCGGTCGAATTCCTTCTTGACGATGTCCTCGACGCCGACCAGGAGGATTTCGACCTGAAAATCGGCGGCGGCCCGCAAGGCGCCGTCCACGGTCACCCTCGGGCCGAAATCGCCCCCCATCGCGTCAACGGCGATTCTCATCGGGACAATCCGGTTGCGTTACTTCTCGGTCCCCTCAATGACCTGGCGGCCCCGGTAGAAGCCGCAGTTGGGGCAGGCCCGGTGAGGCAGCTTGGGCGTCCCGCAGTTGGGACAGACGGAAAAGGACGGAATGGTCAGGCCGTCATGCGCCCGGCGTTTACCCTTGCGGGAAGGCGAGTGTCGTCTCTTGGGGTTGGGCATTTACTTCTTGTCCTTCATCAAGGATTTGAGCGACTCCAA
Organism: Candidatus Aminicenantota bacterium; assembly: GCA_016933355.1. GTDB lineage: Bacteria > Acidobacteriota > Aminicenantia > Aminicenantales > JAFGBC01 > JAFGBC01. The sequence continues at coordinate 1,459 of JAFGBC010000226.1, read as the reverse complement.
CCGGAGGTCGCCGCCGGGGACCGCGCAGGAGCAGGCCCCATCGCGGATCACGGCACCGCAGACCGGACAGATGCCCGGGCAGTCCTCCGCGCAGAGCGGCCGGAGCGGGAAGGTCAGGTTCAGCTGCTCCAGGACGACCTCGCGCAGATCGATCTGAGGCGCTCTGTAATAGAGCGTGTTGACGTCCTCCTCCTCGAGCCCCTCCTTGATCTCCTCGAACTCCTCGGGCAGGAAAACGAGGTCGAACCGGGAATCGACCGGGAACTCGAAGGGAGTCAGGCACCGGCTGCAGTTGAAGCGGATCAGGGTCGAGACGCGGCCCTTGATCCGGACCTGGTCCTCGATCTTGCTGACCGTCAACTCGACGTGGACGGGCTTCAGGAGGGCGGCGTCCTCCTCGACGAGCGCGGCGCTCGGGTACTCGAAGTCCCGGTTGACGGTCAAACCGTCTTTCGTCAGCTTATCGACGTCGATCAACATAGGAATTCCTTCGCGATTTGCGCCCTATTATACCAACTTGAGTTGGTTTGTCAAACCCCTAACGCGCGGCCAAGGCGAGGACATCGGGGGCGTCCCTTGACATATTATCCGGGGATCAACGCTTGAAATCCGCCCCCCGTCTCGATTAAAATAAAAGCCGGCCTGCCGGTCGACGAAGGGAGTGGTAGCGTGTTCGGCTTCAACACCAAGCTCGACTATAAAGGACGGCCCGTCCACGTCCAAACCCAGGACGCAGGGCCGGCCGCCCAGTATATCGAATCGCTCATCTATGTGTCGGGGAAGCTGGCGTCTTCGCGAAAGTCCTCCTACACCCATGTCCTGGGCACGCCCCAGAGCAAGACGGCCATCCGGGCCATGATGGAAGAACAGCACGGGGTCGTCCTGCGCGAGATCGAGGACGGCCGGTTCGACCATCTGCTTTGTCCGGACGCCAAGCCGCGCGGCTGAGGCGGGCCGCCTCCGGCATGAGCGAAGACCGCCTCGTCCTCATCGACGGCAACGCCCTTCTCTACAGGTCCTTCTACGCCATCCAGCGGCTGTCGACCGCGGACGGGTTCCCGACCAACGCCATCTACGGCTTCCTGATGACCCTTCGCAAGATCACGGCCGAGGAGAAGCCGCGCTTCCTGGGCGTCGTCTTCGACACCAAAGGGCCGACCGTCCGGCACGACCTCTACAGCGCCTACAAGGCCAACCGGAAGCCCATGCCCGAGGACCTCGTCCGCCAGATCCCCAAGCTCAAGGAGATCCTGGCCGCGATGCGCATCCCGGTCCGAGAGTCCGAGGGGTTCGAGGCCGACGACGTCTTGGGGACGCTGGCCGCCCAGGCCGCCCGCCGCAAGATCCCGACCCTGATCGTCTCGACCGACAAGGATCTTCTCCAGCTCGTCGGCCCGGACGTGACGGTCTACAACCCGTCCAAGGAAATCCGGCTCGATCCCGAGGGCGTCCGCGCCTT
>JAFGBC010000225.1 GCA_016933355.1 Candidatus Aminicenantota bacterium | reverse complement strand
GGTGGACGTCAGCGAGCTTTGGATCGACATCCGGTTTCCCGGCCAGCCGTAAGGCCAGAATGTCGAGAAATGGTAAGGCGAGAAAAAGCCGACGCCGGCCGTCACCTTGTTCAGAAACTGCCAGCTCGCCGCAAGCGTCCCTCGGAAATGACGGGGGTTGCTCTCATAGGTCGCGCCGGAAGCGGTTTGGGCGGCCGAAAGGACGGGCTGGCCGTAGAAGAGATTCGTTTTGAAGCGGAGGCCTTTGAGAAAGGCGAGGCCGGCTGGGTTGGCGAAGAGGGCCGACACGTCGTCCGCCCGGGCGACGAACGCCCCGCCCAGGGCCGGGGCGCGGCTCCCCGGGTCATAAGGAGCGTAATCGGTCGCCGCCAGGCCAAGAGAAGCGACCGCCGATATCAGGACGGACAGGAGAGGGAGTCGGCGTCTCGTCGGCTTATCCATATCACCTCCGGAGAAGGGCCAAGTATATCATCGGCGGATGCGGAGGACAATTCCGGCCTGGACGGCGGCGAATGCCTCCTTGCAATCGGGGCCGGGCTCGCATACCATGGTTTCGCGCGACCCGAGATGATGGACCTTCAGGAACCCAGGCGCTTCGGGCTGATCGGAACGATCACGCTCGACCACGTCTCGACCCATGACGGCCGGAGCTTCGTCGGGCTGGGCGGGGTCCTCTACCAGGCGGCGGCGCTCTGCGGCCTGGGCGAGGAGGTATCCCTCTACTCGCTCTGCGGCCGCTTTCTCCAGGAGGAGGTCGAGACGGCCGTCGCCGGATGGACGACGCTGCGGCGCGAGGGGATCGTCTACGTGGCCGGGCCGGGGAATCAGGTCCGGCTCCATTATCCCGCCCGGGGGGAGAGGCAGGAGGTTCTGGAATCGGCCGTCCCTCCGCTCAAGGCCATGGACATCCTCCCCGACCTGCCGCGCTTCAACATGCTCCTGCTCGTCCTCAACTCCGGGTTCGACATCGACCTTCCCGAATGGCGGGCCGTCGTGGCCGCCGCGCCTTCGCCGATCTGGCTCGACATCCATTCCCTGGCCCTCTTTCCGGCCACGGGCATCCTTCGCTCCTACCGGCCCCTGCCCGAATGGACGCGTTGGGCGGAAGGAGTCACCTACCTCCAGGCCAATCTCCAGGAAGTCGCCTGCATGCTGGAGCGGCCCGAACGGTTTCCCGACCGCCGCGAGCTCAAAGCCTTCGCTCATAGGGCGTTCGACGTCGGCGTCGAGGCGGTCTTCGTCACCCTGGGCAAGGAGGGCGTCCGGATTCTGACGCCTAAAGCGTCGCGCAAGGTCGCCGCCCGCGATGTTGGCCCCCGCATGGACAGCACGGGCTGCGGAGATATCTTCTGCGCCGGCGCGATGTCTCTGCTCGCCCGCCGGCGGCCGCCTCGCCGGGCCGCCGCTTTCGGCGTCTCGCTCGCATCGTTGGGAGTCACCGTCTCCGGCGTCGTCGAGACGTTCCGACTGATTTCCGAGCTGGGGGCCGTCTTGTCGACCACCCGCGGCTCGATCCCGCTGCGCGCAAGAAAGAAGGAGCCATGACACACCCGCGTTTCGCCGTCGTTTTCCTGGCGGCCGTCGGCATCGCGGCCGCCCCCGCCTGCAAAGCGGCCAAGCCTCGGCCGGTCACGCCCGGGGAGATCGAAGCCCATATCCGCTTCCTGTCCGACGACCTCCTCGAAGGCCGGGGGCTCGGGAGCCGGGGCCTGGCCCTGGCCGCCCTCTACCAGGCGAGCTATTTACAGTCGCTCGGCCTGGAGCCCGTCTTCGACGGCGGCTTCCGCCAGCCCTTCGACGTCAAGGGCGTCATGCCCGACGGGGAGGCCTCGCTGGAGGTCTTCGGCGACGGCGGGACGCTGACGCCTCGCCGTCTGGACGATTTCGTGATCGGCACCTTCCGCGAGGACGCGCCCGAGGGCGTCGAGGGGGAGATCGTCTACGCCGGCTACCTGATCCAGGCGCCGGAGCGGAGCTGGGACGATATCAAGGGAGCCGACCTGCGGGGCAAGGTCCTCCTGGTCGAGATCAACGAGCCGGAGAACCGGCCGGGCGGCCTGTTCGACGGCGAGGAGATGACCTATTACGGCCGCTGGACCTCGAAGTTCGAGCGGGCGGCGGCGCTGGGAGCGACCGGCTGTCTCATCATCCACGACACGAAAGGCGCCGCCTACGGATGGGGGGTCGTCCGGAACGGCTGGGCCGTCGAGCAATACGTCCTGCCCGACGTCGAGCAGAAGCTCTTTTTCCGGGGCTGGCTGACGGGCGAAACGGCCGAACGGGTTTTCGCCCTTGCGGGCCGGTCGCGGACGGAGCTCCGGGCTGAAGCCGAGACGTCCGCCTTCGCCCCGGTTCCGCTCGGCCTGAGCGCCCGCGTCCGTCAGAAACCGGCCTTCCGCTCGGTCCCGACCGAGAACGTGGCCGCCCGGCTGCGCGGACGGGGCCGCGGCCATCGGAGAGGGACGGTCATCCTTTCGGCCCATTTCGACCATCTCGGCCGCGACGAAACCCTGGCCGGCGACCAGGTTTACAACGGCGCCGTCGACAACTGTTCGGCCTCGGCGACCATGCTGGCCCTGGCCCGCTATTTCGCGGAGCGCCCCGAGCGGCTCAGGGTCGATCTCCTCTTCGCGGCCGTGACGGGGGAGGAGAACCTGTTCCTGGGCTCCGACCATTTCGTCCGGCACCTGCCCGTCCCCAAGGCCTCCGTCCTGGCCAACATCAACTTCGAAATGACGAACGTCTGGGGCGAGACCGAGGACGTCTTCGGGATCGGGGCCAAGCACTCCGACCTCGACGAGATCCTGGCCCAGGCCGCTCGGAACCTGAAACTGACCTATACGCCCGAACGCTACGGGGAGCTCGGTTTCTTTTTCCGCTCCGACCAGTTCAGCTTCGCCCGGGGCGGCATCCCGGCCGTCTGGCTCCATCACGGCGTCGTGTCGCGAGGGGAGGACAAGGGGCGGGCGGCCCGGGCCTTCGCGGACTACCAGGCGACCAAGTACCACAAGGTGACGGACGAGATCGGTCCGGACTGGGACCTGGGCGGCGCCGTCCAAATCGCCCGCTGGGCCGAGGAGATCGTCCGCCTGCTCGGGGAGCGGCCCGCCCCCCCCGATTTCAGGCCGTCCAGCCCGTTCCGCCGCGCGGGGGAGGAGTGACGCGCTCGCGCGGCCGGGCGGGCCGCGGGAGATGCCGCGTCCCAAAAAGCGGGTTTGACCCTGAAGTTCGAGTTTGATAGAATACGACCCGCCCATGGACAGCGAACCCAAACCCTCCTTCCTCTCCGCTTACCTCAAATCGTCGTCGGTCATCTTCGACCTCAAGGCCGATGATAAGGTCCAGGCCCTGGACGAGCTCTGCGAGGTCCTCGCCAAACAGAAGCTGATCGCCAACAAGAAGATCATCCTGACCCGGCTCATCGACCGCGAGCGCCTGGAGACGACCGCCATCGGCGACCACGTCGCCCTTCCCCACGCCCGCGTCGACACCGACGGCGAGGTCGCGGTCGCCGTCGGCCGCTCCGAGAAGGGCGTCGAGTTCGATTCGGTCGACGACAAGAAGGTCCATCTCGTCATCCTCGTCGTCTGGAACCCCTCGATCCCCGGGTTGTTCAACCACCTGTTCGCCGGGCTGGCCAAGTTCCTGCGCCGGGCCGACTTCCGCAGCCGCGCCTTCCAGGCCAAGGATAAGGCCGATCTCTACAATATCCTGTCCGAGATCGAGCTCATGCTCCCGCCGCTCGACGTGACCGTGTCGCGGGCCAGCCTCCTCAAGCGGCTCCAGGAGATCGAGATCAAGCGGAAGCGGGCGACCAAGGAGCAGAAGAAGCTCCTGGAAAAGGAGTCGCTCCACCTCCGCGAGGAGCTCGACCAGGCCCTGCTGGCCCGCTTCGACCGGCTCATGGAGCGCTACGGGTTCGCGGTGGCCGACGTCGCCGACGGCGCCTGCCAGGGCTGCAACATCAACGTCGCGACCGGGATGAGCGCGGCGATCGACGGTTCGAACGATATCTACATCTGCGAGAATTGCGGGAAATACCTGGTGGCCTACCGCGGCGCGCCGGCCAAGACCGCCAAGTCCGCGAAGCCGGCGAAAGCGGCGAAAGCGGCGAAAGCGGCGAAAACCGCCAAGACGGGCAAAGCCGCCAAGGCCAAGAAAAAGACCTGAGGCCGCCCTCGTCCGGGAGCCTCGTCCCACGTCGTCAGCGGAGCGCCCTCGGCGTCTGTCTGCGCCTCAGTCCAGAGGCTCCGTCTTCAAGGCGGCGGGCGCGAGCAGCCGGTAGACCGGGCACGGCCCGAAGCCGCGGCCCCACTGCGGAATCAGATAGCGGTCGAAGGCGTTCCAGAAGAATAGCCCGTCGTCGCTCGCCGGCTCGAGGAGATAGCAGGCCAGGCTGCCCAGCGGCTGGCCGGTCCGGATGACGACCGCGCCGGCGCTAAACGCCCGCGTCTCGGCGGCGTAGTCGCCCTTGATCTCGGTCGTCCAGTGGCCCTGATTGAGCCGGGCGGCCGGCTTGAGGGACGCGATCTTGAAGGCTTCGACCTCGAGTTGGGCGGGCGCGGCCAGCCGTTCGACGATCAGGCCGTGGCGGCGCAGGACGGCGACGACGTCGGGGTCGGCGGGCTCGACGAGGTAGGCGAAGGGCCGCCGGATCGTCTTCTTGGGGACGTAGTCGGCGAAATAGGGAAGGACGTAGGTCCTTTCCTTGTCCGTCTTCTTGATCTGGGGCCAGGTCCCCTCGCGCGGGATGATCTCCATCTCGTAGCCCCGAACGGTGATCTTCTCGGGCAGGGCCTTGGCCTCGACCTCGAGGGCGAAGCCGTCCTCGGTGGACGGCGCCGTTCCGGTCCGGATCGTCCGCTCGTCGGCGGCCCGGACGAGCCCGCGGATCTCGTCCGCGTTCGCGGCGCAGTAGTCGAGGATCGCCCGCAGGAGGCTGTAGCAGCCGAGGACGCGGGTCTTGAAGTCGGCGTAGGAGTAGTTCTCGTCCAGGATGGACAGCCGGTTGCGGAGGCCGACGTAATTCGTCACGTAGCGGGGGTGGTGGCCGTAGGTCCCCCAGCCTTTCTCCATGTCACGCCAGTCCACGGGGTCGCCGAAGGGGATGGCCAGCGTCCCGTAGGTCTCGGCCATGGCCTTCTGGATCGCCGGCAGCATCGTGTCCCGCTGGTAGCGGAGGATGGCCGGGTCGCCGTTCGGGTTGAGCGGCCAGGAATAGGTCACCGGCTCCTGGTGGTAGGAGCCGTTCGTCGTGTGGCAGTCGACGACCAGGGCCGGGTCCCAGCGGTTGAGGACGCCGGCGACCAAGCCGCGCATCTCCGGGCTCTCGAGCTTCGTCGCGTCGCGGTTGAGGTCCAGATTCTGGGCGTTGTAGCGGATGCCGACGCCGTTCGCCGGCCCGACCTGCTCGCGCCGATTGTCGGGACTGATCCGCTCGTTCCCGTCCGCGTTGAAAATGGGCGCGATGAGGACGACGAGCTTGTCGAGATAGAGCGGCCGGGGAGCGAGCAGCATGTCCCGGGCGAGCATGAGGCAGGCCTCCTTGCCCTCGACCTCGCCGGCGTGGATGTTGGCCTGGATGTAGACGACCAGCCGGCCGTCGTCCTTCGGGCGGTCGGGGAGCGGACGGCCCAGGATGAGCAGGGGAACGTCGCGGCCCTCGACGGTCCGGCACATCGTTTCGACCCGGATAT
>JAFGBC010000224.1 GCA_016933355.1 Candidatus Aminicenantota bacterium | reverse complement strand
GGGTGGATGTTCTGGGCGCGCAGCTCGAAGGCGGCCGATTCGCCCTCCTGCTTGATCTTCTCCTCGAGGTCGGCCTTGACGTTCTCGACGATGTCCTCGATCCGGGCCGGGTGGATCCGGCCGTCGCTGACGAGCTTCTCGATCGAGAGCCGGGCCAGCTCGCGGCGGACCGGGTCGAAGCTGGACAGGATGACCGCCTCGGGCGTGTCGTCGACGATGATGTCGACGCCGGTCGCCTGCTCCAAGGCCCGGATGTTCCGCCCCTCGCGGCCGATGATCCGGCCCTTCATGTCCTCGGAGGGCAGGTCGACGACCGAGACCGTCGTCTCGACGACGTGGTCGGCGGCCGAGCGCTGGATAGCCTGGCTGATGATCTCGCGGGCGACCATCTGGCTCTTTTCCCGCGTCTCCTCCTCGACCCGCCGCATGACATGGACGGCCTCGAGCCGGGCCTCGTCCTCGATCTTCTTGATGAGCATGGACTTGGCGTCCTCCTGGCTCAGTCCGGAGATCCGCTCCAGCTCCTCGGTTTCCTTCTGGATGAGGAGGTTCTTCTTCTCCTCGAGCAGGTCGAGCTCCTTCTCGCGCTGGTAGACCCGGCGCTCCTTGGCCTGGAGGTCGTGCTCCTTGCGTTCGAGCCCCTGGGTCTTGCGCTCGAGGTTTTCCTCCTTGTTGACCAGGCGCCGCTCGAGCTCGTTGATCTTGTTGCGGCGCTCGTGCATCTGGGCCTCGAGCTCGGCCTTGAGCTTGATCTCCTTTTCCTTGGCCTCGATGACCGCCTCGCGCTTGATCCGCTCGGCTTCGTCCAGGGCGCCCTGGCGGACGGCCTGGGCCTCCTTGTTGGCCTGGAAGATCATGCGCCGGGCCGATCCCTTCCGGACTTGAAGAACGAGCAGGATCAAGACGGCGCAGAGAAGCAGCCCTCCGATCGTCCCGATTATAACCGTGTTCACCGTTGGTACCTCCTTGAAAGACATCCAAGGAGACGGAGGCGGGAAGACGCCGGCTCAGGCCGCGGTCCGGTCGCTCCGTCCCTCCCGCGCGGGGACGGGACGGCGCCCGGGCCGGGTCCGGGTCGAGGCCGTCGGCGCCGCGTCCCGGGGACGGGGGACCGCGTCGGCCCTAAGAGGTCGCTTTATCGACGGGTATGTATTTTTTATCATTTTTAAAAAGGCGATCCTCGAATCCTTCCACTTCCGTCTCGATTCGGCCGATGACCTCTCCGAGTTGACCCTTCTCGCGCTCGCTCAGGAAATAATCGTCGGCGATGTTGAGGGCGGCCAGGACGGCGACCTTCAGGATGTCCGACGACTTCGACTTGACGGCGACTTCGTGCATCTTCTGGTCAACGTAGGCGGTCAGCTGACCGATGTATCGTTCATCCTCTTCTCCTTTGACGCGAATCTTGTATCGTTGTCCGTAAATTTCGATGTCCACGACGCGGTCCGTCATAGTCCGATTTGATCGATCTGGCTGATCAGCGCTTCGATCTTCCCGCGGAGGGCCTCACGCTCCGCCTCGTAGCGCTTGACCTCCTCATCCATCTTCACGAGCTTCTTGAGCTGGTCCTCGCACTCCTTCTTTTCGCCCTTGAGCTCTTTGACCAGCTGCTTGAGCCTGTCGTTATCGGCGGTCAGCTTCTGCACGTACTCGAGAACCTGGCTGACCTTCGTTTCGAGTATTTTAATTCTTTCGAGCTCGGTTGTCAATTCGGCCTCCTGCCCGCGGCTCGACCCGGACGGCCGCCTGGAGCTGAAGGAGCAGCGCCTGCTCCAGCTTGTCGACCTCGTCGGCGACCAGGGTCCGCTGGGGATGGCGGAAGACCAGGCGCAGGGTCAGGCTGACCTTGTCCGGGGGGACGCCGTCTCCCTCGTAGCGGTCGACCAGCTCGAAGCTCTCCAGGGCGGCCGGGGCGGCCTTTTCCACGGCTTTACGGACATCCTGATAGGACCGGGCTCTGTCGGCCAGGAAGGCGACGTCCCTGACGACGCTCGGGAAACGACCGACCGGCGCCGTCCGGAAGGCGGGCGGGGTCTTGGCCAGGAGGGCCGTCAGGTCGATCTCGGCCATCCAGACCGTCTCCGGCAGGCCGTCCCTCAGGGCCAGGTCCTTCCGGAGGCTCCCCAGGCTTCCGAGCTTCTCCCCCCTGTAGGTCACGTCCAGCGACCGCTCCGGCTCCAGCCAGGGGCAGGACCCGGCCGCGAATTCGAAGGGGATGATGCGAAGCTGTGCCATCAGGGCCTCTAAGGCCCCCTTAAGGTCGAAGAAATCGGCCTCCGCTCCGGGCCTGTCCCAGCCGCGCGGACCCAGGGGGCCGAGCCCGGCCAGGCCGAGCGTCAGCTGTTCGACCGGCTGCTCATTCGAGCGATAATAGACGTTGCCGATCTCGAAAACGTGCGCGCCGGCGGCCTCCCGGCGGAGGTTGTAAGCGACGGTGTCGATCAGGCTCCCGGCCAGGGTCGTCCGCAGGATCGAAGCCCGGGCCGAGATCGGGTTGCGCAGGACGACCGGGTCGCGGCCGGTCCCGAACCGGGCCTCCTTGTCCGGCTCGCTGAAGCTCTGGTTCAGGACCTCCGTGTAGCCGTGGTGGAAGAGGAGCGTCCGGACCCTGTCGATCCGCTCCCTCCGTCTGTCCACGACAGGCTCGACGACCTTGAGCGGGGTCGCGACCGAAGGGATCCGGTCATAGCCGTAGAAGCGGGCGATTTCTTCGATGACGTCCGCTTCGCGCTCGACGTCGACTCGGAAGGAGGGGACCTCCACCCGCCAGACCCCGCCGTCCTGGGCTTCAGAGACGAACCCCAGGGCGGACAGGATCCGCTCGATATCGCCGGCGTCGACCGCCGCGCCCAGGAAATCCCTGGTCCGCTGATGGCGGAGCATGACGATCCTGTTTTTGCGGGGGCGCGGGAAGATGTCCAGGATGCCGCGCGTCGCCTGCCCGCCCATCTGGGTCAGGAGCGAGGCCGCCATCCGGGCGGCCCGGGGCGGGAAGGCGAGGTCGGCGCCGCGCTCGAACCGGTAGGAGGCGTCGGTCTGGATGCCGAGCGTCTTGGCGGCCCTTCGGACCGCCACCGGGTCGAAGCAGGCGCTTTCGATGAAGACGGTGCGGGTCGCCTCGGAGACGCCGGTCTCCAGGCCGCCGACGACGCCGGCCAGCGCGACCGGTCGGCTCTCGTCGGCGATGACGAGATGATCGGGAGCGAGGACGACCTCGCGGCCGTCCAGGATCGTCAAGCGTTCGCCCTTGACGGCCCGGCGGATGACGATCGCGCCGCCTCCGATTTTGGACCAGTCGAAGGCGTGGATGGGATGGGCCGTCTCGTGGAGGACGTAGTTCGTCACGTCGACGACGTTGTTGACGGAGTTCAGCCCCACGGCTTCGATCCGCCGCTTCAGCCAAGCGGGGGACGGGCCGACCTTCAGGCCCTTGACGAGGATGCCGCAGTACCGGGGGCAGAGGTCCTCGTCCACGACCCGGATCGCGGCCGCGGACGCCGTTTCCTCGGAGGACTCGACGACGGGCCAGCGCCGCTCTTCGAGGGGAAGGCCGAACGCGGCGGCGATCTCGCGGGCGACGCCGAGGTGGCCCAGGGTGTCGGGACGATTCGCGTACGTTTCGAGGTCGAGGACGGTGTCGCCGTCCTTGTCCTCCCAGCTCTCGGCGACCAATCCGATCATGGTCAGCCGCTCGACGAGCTGCGCCAGGGGGGCGTCGACCTTGACGTAATCCTTGAGCCAGTCCAGGCTGATATTCATCTCATTCGACCATGAACTGCCGCAGGAAGCGGAGGTCGTTCTCGTAGAAGAGCTTGATATCGGAGATCTGGCGGCGGATCATGGCCGCCCGCTCGATGCCCAGCCCAAAGGCCCAGCCCGTGTAGCGCTCCGGGTCGATGTTGACGTTCTTGAGAACCTGGGGAGCGACCATGCCCGCGCCGAGGATCTCCTTCCAACCGGAGCCGCCGCAGACGCGGCAGCGGGGATCGGCGCCGCCGCAGACCAGGCATTCGATGTCGACCTCGGCCGACGGCTCGGTGAAGGGGAAAAAGCTCGGGCGGAAGCGGACTTTGATCTTGTCCCCGAAGAACGCCTTCAGGAAGCACTCGAGGGTTCCCTTGAGGTTGGCGAAGGTGACGCCCTCGTCCACGACCAGACCCTCGACCTGGTAGAACATCGGGAGGTGGGTCGCGTCGGGCGTCTCGTGCCGGAAGACGCGGCCGGGGCAGATGATCCGGACCGGCGGCTTGCGCCGCTCCATGACCCGGATCTGGACCGGCGAGGTGTGCGTCCGGAGCAGAAGGCCGTCCGTCGTATAGAGCGTGTCCCAGTCG
>JAFGBC010000048.1 GCA_016933355.1 Candidatus Aminicenantota bacterium | reverse complement strand
TTCCTGCACGTCAACAGCTTCGGACCCGGCGCCGACCTCCTGCCCGAGATGGTCCGTTTGGCCGGCCGCGCTCTCGATCTTATCGCGGACGATCGTCCCGGCCCCCACCTCGAACGCTTGCCCGCGGCCGGGCTCATCCCCGGCTCGGCCCGGCTGATCCGGGGGCCGTTCGCGCTCCAATCGATCGTCATTCTCGGCGAGGGGGACATTCTGCTTTTAGGCGGCCGCCTGACCGCCTTGGCCGCGGATTATCCCTCCGCAGGCGGCCCGCCCTGGACGCTCATCGTCGTTCCTTATCCCGACGAGGCCGCGTCCGCGGCCGCGCTCGCCCATCTCCGGGCCCATCTCGATTCCTATCTCGAGGTCGTCGGCGAGGACCCGGACGGGTTCGTGTTCAAGGATTTCAAGGACAGGTTCGGCGCGGTGGAGCGGAACGGCCCGAATCTCGCCATCCGGCTCAACCTGGCCCGGCTCCCTGATTGAGACCGGGCGGCGGGCCGCCTGAGGCGAGCGCGTCGAATTCGCTTTGACACGACCTGGAAAAGTAGTAAGATATTTTCTTCATTTTCCGTTGCGGGTGGGTTTTGAAGGGCAGAAAGGGACGGCCTATTGCCCGGCGAGACGCCGGGCCGCGGACGCCGGAGCGACGCTCCTCCCTGTCTGAGAAACTTCCGTCCACGCGACGCGCCGCGACCCCGCTCGCGATGTACCGGAAGGCCGTCGACCAGATCAACATCGGCGTTTCCCTGATCAGCCCGGATATGCGTATCCTGGCCCTGAATCGGCAGATGCGGGAATGGTTCCCCGATGTCGACGCCGACGCCAAGCCGGTCTGCTTCAAGTCTTTCAACCGCCCGGCCCGCGACGAGGTCTGCTCCTACTGCCCGACCGCCCTGACCCTGAAGGACGGCAGAGTCCATGAGAGCATCACCGCGACGCCGGCCGGCGACCGGATCATCCATTATCGGATCGTGGCGACGCCGATCCTGGACGACGGGGGGACGCCGATCGCAGCCGTCGAGCTCGTCGAAGACATTACCGAGCGCCTCCACATCTTCCAGCGGATGGAGGAGGAGCTCGACCTGAACCGGAAGATCATCGACGTCTCGCCGGTCGGGATCGCGATCTTCAAGGCCTCGGGCAAATGCGTTTCGGTCAACGAGGCGGCCGCGCGCATGGTGGGCGGAAGCGCCGAGGATCTCCGGCGGCAGAATTTCCGCGAGATCGGGGACTGGCGGTCGTCCGGCCTCCTCGAAGCCGCCGAGGAAGCCCTGGCGAGCGGTCGCGAGGCCCGCCGGGAGGTCCACCTCAGGACGACGTTCGACCGGGAGATCTGGTTCGAAGGCCGGATGGTTTCCTTCCGCTCTCAGGGCGCCCTCCATCTCCTGCTCATCATGGTCGACCTGCTCGAGGTCCGGACCGCCCAGGCCCGCTGGGAGGCCGCCCTCCTCGAGATCGCCGCGTCGCGGGCGTCGGCCGAGGTCATCGAGAACCTGATGGACCCCGTCGCCCTCCACGACTCCGAAGGCCGGATCCTCAAGGTCAACCGCGCGTTCCGCGAGGTCTTCGGCTACGGCGACGAGATCGTCGGCCTCCTGCCCGAGGTCCTGCTCGGGGACGGCGAGCGGTCGGCGGCTCGGGCCGCGCTGGCCGCCTGCGTCCGCGACGGGAGGCTCAAGAATTTCCGGACGACGCTCCTAACCAAGGACGGCCGCGAGCTGCCGTTCCTTTTGAGCGCGACCTGCCAGTACGACGAGGCGGGGCGGCCCAAGGGGATGACCGTGGTCGCCCGGGAGATCAGCGACCTGGCGACGGCGCTCAAGGAGAAAGAGGTTCTGCTCCGCGAGGTCTATCACCGGGCCAAGAACAACATGCAGATCATCTCGAGCCTGCTCAACCTCCAAGCCAGCCGCATCGACGACCCCGTCCTCCGGGACATCCTCAAGCAGAACCAGAGCCGCATCCGCACCATGGCCCTCGTCCACGAGAAGCTCTACAAGTCCGGCGACCTGAGCCGGATCGATTTTTCGACCTATGCCCGAAGCCTGGCGACCCAGCTCCTGGCGGCCGCAGGCCCCTGCGCCGATCGGGTCGCGCTCGACCTGGACCTGGACGACGTCGTCCTCAACCTCAACACGGCCATCCCCTGCGGGCTCATCCTCAACGAGCTGATCCTCAACGCCTTCAAGCACGCTTTCGCCGGCGGCCGAGGCGGGACCTTGAGGGTCGTCCTGCGCGGGACGGGGCCCGGCCGCTACCTCCTCAGGGTTGCTGACGACGGCGTCGGCTTCCCCGAGGGCCTCGATTTCCGGCGGGCCCAGACTATGGGGCTCGAGATCATCAACACGCTGGCCGGGCAGCTCGATGCCGCGATCGACTTGGACCGAAGCGCCGGCACGGCTTTCACGGTCGTCTTCGCCGATCCGGCGCCCTAGCCGGACGCTCAGGCTTTAAGCGCGCGCGCCATCTTCTCGTAGGCCTGGTTCAGCTCGTTGGGGATGTGGCGGCCGAACGGGTTCCAGAAAGCCTTGACCTCGGCCAGCTCGGCGTCCCATTCGCCGGGCTTGACGGCGAACAAGGACTCGACCCGGTCCTCTGGGATCGCCAGGCCGTCAAGGACGAGGTCCTTGACGTGGGGGACGAGTCCGAGGGGCGTTTCCCGGGCGCCGACCTTACCGTCGATCCGGTCCAGGACCCACCTCAGGACGCGGGCGTTGTCGCCGAACCCGGGCCAGATGAACTTGCCTTGCTCGTCGGTCCGGAACCAGTTCACGCTATAGATCCGGGGGGGCCGGGCGCAAAGGCGGCCGATATTGATCCAGTGGCGGAAGTAGTCGCCCATGTTGTAGCCGCAGAAGGGGAGCATGGAAAAGGGGTCGCGCCTCAGGACGCCGACCTTGCCGGCCGCGGCCGCCGTCGTCTCGGACCCGGTCCGGGCCCCCGTGAAAACGCCGTGCGGCCAGTCGAACGACTCGGCGACGAGCGGAATGAGACGGGAGCGGCGGCCGCCCAGCAGGATGGCCGAGATGGGCACGCCGAGCGGATTGTCGACTTCCCGGGACACGATCGGGCAGTTATAGAGCGAGACCGTGAAGCGCGAGTTGGGATGGGCCGCCTTCGTCCCCAGCGACGGATTCCAGGGATTCCCCTGCCAGTCGACGAGGTCCTTGCCGTCCGGGTCGCTGAAGCCTTCCCACCAAGGCTCGTTCGTCTTGCGGTCGAGGGCGACATTCGTGTAGAGGGTCGGGTAGAATTTGGCCGCCTTGAGCGTCCGGACCATGTTGGGGTTGGTTTTCATCGAGGTCCCGGGCGCGACGCCGAAGAAGCCGGCCTCGGGGTTGATGGCGTAGAGGCGGCCGTCGGGTCCGATGTTGAGCCAGGCGATATCGTCGCCGATCGTCCAGATCCGGTATTCGGGCAGGGCGGACTCGAGCATGGCCAGGTTCGTCTTGCCGCAGGCGGAGGGCATGGCGGCCGTGATGTAGCGGACGTTGCCCTTGATGTCCTCGATGCCCATGATGACCATGTGCTCGGCCAGCCAGCCGTAGCGGTAGCCCTGCCAGGAGGCGATCCGGAGCGAGAAGCACTTCTTGCCGAGCAGGGCGTTGCCGCCGTAGCCCGAGCCGACGCTCCAGACGAAGTCCTCATCGGGGAAATGCATGATGAACCGGCGGTCCGGGCTGAAGTCGCCGACCGAGTGGAGACCCCGCGTGAAATTTTCGCCGCTCCCGATCTTTTTGAGGACGTGCGTTCCCATCCGGGTCATGATCCGCATGCTGACGGCGACGTAGGAGACGTCGGTCACCTGGATGCAGGCCTTGGCGTAGGGCGAGTCGACGGGCCCCATCATATAGGGGAGGACGTACATCGTCTTGCCCTTCATGCAGCCCCGGCTGATGCCGGTCATGAGAGCTTTGGCGTCCTTGGGATGCTTCCAGTTGTTGTTCGGTCCGGAGCGTTCCCGGTCGGGATAGCAGACGAAGGTCAGCTGCTCGGTGCGGGCGACGTCGGTCGGATGGCTGCGGTGGAGGTAGGCCTTGGGGCAGGTCGCCTGGTTGAGCTCGGAGAAGACGTCGTGGACGGTGATCTTCTCCTCGCTCATCCCCATTTCCATGATCCGGCGCGCCTCGCCCTCGGAGCCGTCGCACCAGTAGACGGTCTTGGGCCGGGTCAGGGCGGCGACCTCGTCGACCCACTTTTCAACGGCGGTGGCCATGGGACCTATGAATAGCACAGCGGCCGCCGCTTGTCAAAATCGGCGCCCTCCAAATTCGTGCCGCTCTTCTGTGTCCCCAATTTGTAAAATTCTTTGACTCGCCGCCCGCGCTGGCCGCCGGACTTCGGCCTGGGCCGAGGTCGAGCCCGGGCTGGATCGGGGGGAGGAGCTTCGCCCACAGGCCAGACGAGAATGGCATATACTTTGCACGGCTTAGAAGGAATGA
>JAFGBC010000223.1 GCA_016933355.1 Candidatus Aminicenantota bacterium | reverse complement strand
TGCTGGCCGACCTTCGAGCCCTACTTCGGTTTCGTCCCCTGCTACGTCAACGCCCGGATGGCCGCCCGGGGCATCCCGGTCGCCTGCGAAGTCGACATCTACGGCGCCTTGAGCGAGTACATGGCGACCTGCGCCACCGAGCTTCCGGCGACCCTCCTCGACGTCAACAACACCGTGCCCGACGACATGGTCAAGGCGTCCAAGGCCAAGCTCAAGGGCTACGGGCCGCGGGACCTGTTCATGGGCTTCCACTGCGGAAACACGGCGGCCGGCTGCCTGGTCGGCGCGACTCTCAAGCACCAGCTCATCATGAACCGGCTCATGGAGGGCGGGAGGAAGCCCGAGATCACCCGGGGGACGCTCGAGGGGCGGATCCGGCCCGGCCGTATCACGATCTTCCGGCTCCAGTCGACGCCGGACACCGAGCTCCGTGCTTATATAGCCGAGGGCGACGTCCTGGACATCGACCCCAAGTCCTTCGGCAGCATCGGTGTCTTCGGGATCCGGGAGATGGGCCGCTTCTATCGCCACGTCCTGATCGAAAAGCGCTTTCCGCACCACACGGCCGTCGCTTTCGCCCATGCCGGAAAGACCCTGTTCGCGGCGGTCCGGATGCTGGGCGTCGAGGATATCGGCACCAACCGGCCGGCCGGCTCGCTCTACCCGAGCGAAAACCCTTTCGGTTAACGCTCGGCGTTCAGGCGAGCAGGCCGCGTACTTTCTTGAGGAATCCGGCGGAATCGATCGGCTTTTCGATGACGGCGTCCGCCTTGCTGTCCCGCATGACCTGCTTGAGGGTCACGTTCTTGTAGACGGCCGTCGTCAGCACGACCTTGGTCGATGCCAAGTCCGGGTCGTCCTTGATCCGGGCGCAGAGGCCCAAGCCGTCCAGCCGGGGCAGGACGACGTCGCTGACGACGAGGTCCGGCCTCTCTTTCCGGACGAGATCGAACCCGGTCTGGCCGTCCCTGGCCGATCGGACCAAGAAATCGGCTTGGGACAGTATGCCCTCGAGCAAGCGGAGGGCGACCGGGTCGTCTTCGACCAGGACGATTTTCTTGAACATCTTTTGGTACGTTGGCGTCATTCGGCTTATTCCCGCTTAATGATGATAGGCGACACTATAACCAGAGCGTCCGGCTCTGTCAAGAGCCCGCTGCTCTTGTGCCCGGCCGCATTTTGCGATATTCTTCAGCTAAACGAGTGAGGCCGACGGGAAGGAAAATGGGAATCAGGATGCCTTTAGCGTGCCGGCGCGGGTGTCGGGCGGGCCGGACTGTCGTCTGTTCCCTGCTGGCGGCCGGGGCGCTCCTTTCCGTCCAGGCCAAGGCCCAGGACGCGCCGGACTGGTCGCGGTGCCGGATCTGGCACCGCCGGCCGTCCGTTCGCTGGGAAGAAGCTCTCCCGATCGGCAACGGCCGGCTGGGGGCCATGGTCTTCGGCCGGACCGACCAAGAGCGGATCGCCCTGAACGAGGAGACGTACTGGACGGGCGGCCCGTACACCGCGACCGTTGACGGGGCGTCGGGGAGTCTGGGCGAAATCCGGCGGCTCATCTTCCAGGGCGAGTTCGTCAAGGCCCACCGGCTCTTCGGCCGGACGATGATGGGCTATCCCGTCGAGCAGCAGAAATACCAGGCGTTGGGCGACCTCCTCCTGGCCTTTCCCGGGCCCGAGGGCGGAGCGCCCTCCGACTACCGTCATGAGCTCGACTTGGACCGGGCGATCGTGACTACGTCCTATGCGCTGAACGGCGTCCGGTTCGCCCGTGAGGCCTTCGCCTCGCCCCGGGACCAAGTCATCGTCGTCCGGATCTCGGCCGACGCGCCGGGCCAGGTCTCCTTCCGGGCCCAGCTGCGGGGCGTCCGGAACCAGGCTCACTCCAACTATGCGACCGATTATTTCCGGATGGACGGCCGGGGCGTCGACGGCCTGATTCTCCGCGGGCGATCGGCCGATTACTTGGGCGTCCCGGGCCGCGTCCGATTCGAAGCCCGCCTGCAGGCCGTCCCTGAGGGCGGCTTCATGGCCGTCGAAGGCCCCGAGCTCACGGTCCACGGCGCCGACGCCGTCACTTTATTCGTCGCCGCCGCCACGAGCTTCGTCAGCTACAAGGATGTCGGCGCCGACCCCGCCGAACGGACGGCCGCGACCCTGGCCGGGTTGAGCGGAAAAGCCTACGCGGAGATCCGGGACGCTCATATCCAAGAACACCGGACGCTGTTCCGGCGGACCTGGCTCGGCCTCCCCCGGACGCCGACCGCCGACCTCCCGACCGACGAGCGGCTGGCCGCCTACGAGCCGGACTCCGACCCGGACCTGGCCGCCCTGGCTTTCCAGTTCGGACGCTATCTCCTCATCTCGTCGTCGCGTCCCGGCACCCAACCGGCCAACCTCCAGGGGCTGTGGAACGCGTCGATGAACCCGCCCTGGGACTCCAAGTACACGACCAACATCAACATCGAGATGAACTACTGGCCGGCCGAGGTCGCCAACCTGGCCGAGTGCCATCGGCCGCTCCTGGAGATGATCCGCGAGCTTGCCGAAGAGGGGCGGGGCGTCGCCCGCGAGCATTATGGGGCCCGGGGCTGGGTCTGCCACCAGAACACGGACCTCTGGCGCGCGGCCGCGCCCATGGACGGCCCGAACTGGGGAACGTTCACCACGGGCGGCGCCTGGCTGTGCACGCACCTCTGGGAGCACTATCGGTTCAGCGGGGATTTGGAATTCCTGCGCGACGTCTACCCCATCCTCAAAAGCAGCGCCGAGTTCTTCATGGACACGCTTTGCGAGGATTCGCGGGGCGGCTGGCTGGTGACCAATCCCTCGACGTCGCCCGAGAACTTTCCCGCCCGGCCGGGGAACGAGCCCTTCTTCGACGAGGTGACGGGCGCGATGAGCCCGGGGACGACGCTCTGCGCCGGTTCGACGATCGAACTCCAGATCCTCAACGACCTGTTCGAAGCCGTGACCGAGTCGGCCCGGCTCCTGGCCGTCGACTGGGATTTCCGGAACCTGGCCGTGGCCATCTGGCAGAAGCTGGCGCCGATGCAGATCGGAAAGGACGGGACCCTCCGGGAGTGGCTCGAGGACTGGGGCCAGAGCGAGGCGAGTCATCGCCACATCTCGAACCTCTACGGCCTGTTCCCGGGAAACCACATCTCGCTGCGTTGGACGCCCAAGCTGGCCGGCGCCTGCCGGGCCGTCCTCGAGCAGCGCGGACTGGAGGGCAACGGCTGGTCTTCGGCCTGGAAGATGGCCTGCTGGGCCCGCCTCCGCGAGCCCGAAAAGGCCTTGGCCAACTTGAGGCACGCCCTGCGGACCACCACGCTCCCCAACCTGTTCGCGACCTGCTCCAAGGCCCTTCAGGTCGACGGCAGCCTGGGGGTGACGGCCGCCGTCGCCGAGATGCTCCTCCAGTCCCAGGAGAACGAGCTCCTGATCTTGCCGGCCCTTCCGGCCTCCTGGCCGCGGGGCGAAGTGCGCGGGCTGCGGGCGCGCGGAGGGTTCGTGGTCGACCTGGCCTGGAGCGAGGGGCGCTTCACGCTGGCCCAGGTCCGTTCCCAGGCCGGCAAGTTCTGCCGCATTATGACCGCAGTCCCGGTCGAGGTATTTTCGGGAGGGATGAAAGTCAAGGTCTATCGGCCCGAGGACGCGATCGTCGAATTCGGGACCAAACCGGGCGAGCTCTACGTCCTCCGACCCGCGGCGTCGGCGCGCTGATCCCTCACAGAGCGTAGCGATAAAGCGTCATGCCCTCGGGCGGCGCGGCTTTCTCCCTGTAGATGTCCCAGTAGAATTCGCGCGCCCGGCGGAGGGTCGCGAAGAGCGGATGGCCCTCGTCCGGGGCGTGGGTCGCGACGATCTTAAGGTCGTTGTCGACTAGGACGAGCTTCTGGCAGCGGTTGAGGATTCCCGCCGTGCCCACGCTGGCGGCAGCGACGAGCTCGCCGGCCTTGACGCGGCGCAGCAGCTCGCCGTAGGTGAAGGGACGCTCCTCGACCTTGACGCCCATGCCCTTGAGGATGATGGCCATGCCCTGGATCGTGACTGAGGGCAGGATGAGCGGGCTCTCGGGGATCTTGACGACGGTGCCGTCCTTGAGGGCGAACAGACAGCAGGAGGAATCCCACTCGGTGATCTCGCGCTCCTCGATCGGCCGCACGGTCTGGTCGTCGAGGAAGAGCGCGGCCGCGGCGTCGGGCGTGATCCGCTTGGCCTCGTCGATGGCCTTGACGCTCATCAGGTAGTTGATCCCGAGCTTGAGCCAACCGGTTTTATTGACGCCCAGGGCCCGGACCATGTGGGGGATGACGACCCCGCAGAACGGCTCGCCCAGGTATTGATCGTAGCGGCAGGCCATGGCGTGGATCGAGGGCAGGTTGGGGAAGGTGACGCCGATCGACTGCTCCTCGTCCACGGTGAAGGGCCGCAGATAACCCTGAGCGCCCATCCCTGCCATCTCCTCCAGGAAGGGGCGCATGGCCGGCGCCTTGAAGTAACTGTCGATGAACAGCGACTCGAGATCGGAGACGGCCGGGACGAGGCCTTGCTGGTCGCGGCCCAGGTTGAAAGCCATGCCGCGCCGGAAACGCTCGAGGTTCTTGTGCCAGTTGAGGAAATGGAGCTCGAGGCCCCCGCCGGCGGCATTTTTACAGAAGAAGCGGATGCCCTCGAAGCAGAGGAAGATGGCGTAGTTCGTGGACCTTGATACGGCCGGGATCTTGGCGTCGGAGGCCAGAAGCTCTCCCTTTTTTTCGATCAGCATGTAGCGAAGCTGTTGGGACGCCCATTGAAGGCCTTCGAATTTGGCCATGATCGCCTCCTTGCCCGGGATTTCGGCTCGCGCCGGAGAGATTTTTATATCACAATCCCCGCGTCCCCGGAATTATTTTCTCGCGATCGATAGGATCTTGACGGGCGTCTTCAGGTACTGGCCCTCGGACGGGACCTGGTGAATCTTGCGGACGACGCCCATGCCCGAGACGACGCGGCCGAAGGCCGCGAAGCCCTGGCCGTCCGAGTTGCGCTTCCCGCCGAAGTCGAGCTCGGGCTGGTCGCCGACGCAGATGAAGAAGCTGCAACTCGCGGTCCCCGGTTCGGCCCTGGCCATCGAGATTGCGCCGTCGAGGTGGCGGAGGCCGGTCACGGCCGTGGTTTCGTGCGCGATCGGAGGGAAGCCCTTCTCGTCGGGTACCTCCCCGCCCTGGATGACCTCGATCTTGACCGGGCTCTGGGGCTGGTTCCGCATCGTCACGACGCGGAAGAAGGTCGATCCGTCGTAGAGCCTGGCGTCGACGTAGCGGAGGAAGTTCGCGGCCGTGACGGGCGCCTTGACCGCCTCAACCTCGACTTCGATCGTCCCCAGCTCGGTCGCGATCAAAACGCGTGGATGCGTATCCTGCACGACGGCCGGCGCCGCCGGGAGCGCCGTATGAAGAAGGACCAAGGCCGCCGCAATCCCATTTATCATGGCTCTTCCTCCTGAACGCCGGTTCAATAATCCGGCGTCGGTCTTGACGCGGGGCCGGAAACGCTCCCGCGTCAGGCTCAGTCGTTCCTTCGGCCGCCGTCCCAGGGCCGCAAGCTGCGGCTTCGATAATTCTGTCGTGTGTCCCCCGAATTTTAATCCTCTTCGTAATACCGGAAGCGGCGCTGCTTGTCCTTATTGTTGACGGGGTTGGCGTCGAGGACCCACATGCCGCGCCCGTGCGTCGCGATGACGATCATG
>JAFGBC010000222.1 GCA_016933355.1 Candidatus Aminicenantota bacterium | reverse complement strand
TCGACTATCCCGAGCCCTTTCCGCCGAGTCTTGACAGGACCGCGCATTGCGGTTTTACTGTGGACGTGAACCTGACCCTCTTCGGCTACCCCAAGGCGGGCAAGACGACGCTCTTCAATCTTCTGGCGGGCGCCCATGTCGAGGTCAAGGCTTACGAGGACGGCAAAAAAGACGCCCACGTCCACGCCTGCCCCGTCCCCGACGCGCGCCTGGACCGGGTCGCCGCCCTCTATCCCGAGAAGACAAAGGTCCAGGCCCAGGTCGATATCGTCGACCTGGCCGGCGTCTCCTTCGGCGAGGTCAAGAGCGGCGCCTACCTCAACCTCCTGCGCAAGGCCGACGCCCTCGTCCACGTCGTGCGCGGCTTCCGCGACGCGTCCATCCCTCACCCGGCCGGGCGCGTCGCCCCCGCCGACGACATCCGGATTATGGAGGAGGAGCTGGCCCTGGCCGACCTCGTCTCGCTCGAGTCCCGGATCGACCGGCTCGACAAGGACCTCAAGAAGGCCAAGGAGGCCGAGGCCGTAAAGGAACGCGACCTGCTCGCCCGACTGCGGGCCGACCTCGAGACGGGCCGGGCCCTGCGCGAGCTCGATATCCCGGCGCTCGAAGAAAAACACCTCCGCGGGTTCACCTTCCTCAGCCGGAAGCCGCTCATCCACGCCGTCAACGCCGACGAGACGGACCTGGCCGACCTCGCGACGCCCGAGCGCTTCGCCCCGGCGCCGGCCGGCCGCGGCGTCCGCGTCCTAGCCTTCTGCGGAAAAATCGAAGCCGAGATCCTGACCCTCGAGGGCGACGACAAATCCGCGTTCATGAGCGAGTACGGACTGAAGGAGCCGACGTCCGAGCGCGTCTTCCGCGACCTGCCCGGCTGGCTGGGCGAGATCGCCTTCTTCACGGTCGGCAAGGACGAGGTCCGCGCCTGGATGATCCCGGAGGCGACCCCCGCCCTGCGCGCGGCCGGCGCCGTCCATTCCGACATCGAGCGCGGCTTCATCCGGGCCGAGGTCATCGCCTGGGACGCGCTTCTCGCGCTCGGCTCCCTCCAGGCCGCCAAGGACAAGGGCGCCATCCGCCTCGAGGGCAAGGACTACGCCGTCCGCGACGGCGACGTCGTCTACTTCCGCTTCGCGCCATGACGCCGTCCTTCGTCGTCGCAGCCCGAGACTCCGGGTCGTCGGCCCGGGCCGGGGTCATCCAAACCGCCCACGGAGCGGTCGAGACGCCGGCCTTCGCGCCCGTCGCGAGCCAGGGCGCGGTCAAGGCCCTTCTTCACGACCGGGCCGAGGCCCTGGGCGCCCAGCTGCTGCTCGTCAACGCCTACCATCTCTTCCTGCGGCCGGGCGTCGACCTCATCGCCCGCATGGGCGGCCTTCACCGTTTCATGGCCTGGCCCAAGCCCCTCCTCTCCGACAGCGGCGGCTTCCAGCTCTTCAGCATGTCGCCCCTGGTCAAGGTCCGGCCCGAGGGCGTGCGCTTCGCCTCGCACTTGGACGGGACCAGGATCTTTCTCACGCCGGAGGACGTCGTCGCCCTCCAGGCCAAGCTCGGGACGGACATCCGGATGGTCCTCGACTACTTCGTCCCCTACCCTTCGTCGCCGGAGGCGATGAGGGAGGCGGTCGCCCTGACGACGGCCTGGGCCCGCCGCGCCCGAGCCGCCCACGCCGACGCCCCGGACGGCGGACAGCTCTGGGGCATCTGCCAGGGCGGCGTCGACCCCGACCTCCGGCGGCGGAGCATCGAGGACCTGCTCGGGATCGGGTTCGACGGCTACGCGATCGGCGGGCTGGGTCTCGGAGAGCCCAAGGCCCGCCTGTTCGAGATCCTGGAGCGGGCGGACGGCCTCCTCCCCCGGGAACAGCCGCGCTATCTCATGGGCATGGGCTATATCGAGGACCTTCTGGAGGCGGTCGAGCGCGGCGTCGACCTCTTCGACTGCGTCCTGCCGACGCGGAACGCCCGCAACGGCACGCTGTTCACGAGCCGGGGCCGGGTCGTCATCAAGAACGTCAAATACGCCGACGATCCCCGTCCCCTGGACGAGGACTGCGCCTGCCCGACCTGCCGCCGCTACTCCCGCGCCTACCTCCGTCACCTCTACGAGCGCTCCGAAATCGGCGCGGCCGTCCTCAACACGGTCCACAACCTCCACTTTTACCTTGACTTATTCAGGAAAATCAGGCAGTCTATAGAATCTCGCTCCTATCTCGGTTGGAAACAGCGGACGCTCGAGACCCTGCGTCAAGACATATAAATCCATAGAGAAAGGACAACGCCAATGATGTTCGGGGGCTTGTTCGGATTCCTTCAAGAGGCGCCGGCCGGGGCGCGTCCCCCCCAGGGGAACATGATGACCGCGCTCATCCCCTTTCTGCTGGTCTTCGTCGTCTTCTACCTTCTCATCATCATGCCGACCCGCCGCAAGCAAAAGAAGCACCAGGACATGGTCAACGCCCTGAAGCCGGGCGACCGCATCGTCACGACCGGCGGCATCTTCGGACGGGTCATGGGCGTCCAGCCCGACAAGATCGAGGTCATCATCGCGTCCAACGTCAAGATCGACATCACCAAGAGCGCCGTCGGCGCCATCCTGGGCCAGGGCGAGAAACCCGAAACCCACTAGGACGGGCCGGCCATGAAGAAGAACCTCCGCTGGAAGGCGTTCGCGGTCCTGGCCGTCGTCGCCGGGGCCGTCCTGATCGCCTTCCCCTACAACGAGAAGAAGATCAAGCTCGGGCTGGACCTCAAGGGCGGCATCCACCTCGCCGTCCAGGTCCTGACCGACGACGCGCTGAACATCGAGACCGACCAGCAGATCGCCCGCTTCGAGGAGCTCCTCAAGAAGGAGGCCGTCGCCTACCAGTCCATCACCCGCGAGCGGCCGGGCCGCTTCGTCCTGACCGGCTACGACACGGACAAGGAAGGCAAGCTCCGCGAGCTCGCGGACGACTACGCCCGAGACTGGGACTACAGCTTCAGCGGGCCGCGGGCGACCTTCAGCCTGAAGGCGCCCGTCGTCGTTTTCCTCCGCGACCAGGCCGTCAGCCAGACGGTCGAGACGATCCGGAACCGGATCGACCAGTACGGCGTCGCCGAGCCGCTCATCCAGCGCCAGGGCAGCGAGCGGATCATCGTCGAGCTGCCCGGCATCGACGACCCCGAGCGGGTCAAGGATCTGATCAAGGTCACGGCCGTCCTGGAATGGAAGCTGGTCAAGGCCGGCCCGGCTCCGGACGAGGCGACCCTCCTCCAGGCCAGCGGCGGCGTGGTGCCCGAGGACGCCGAAGTCGTCAAGGGCGACGCCAAGCGCGGCCATGCCGGCTTCTACCTCCTGAACAAGGTGGCCACGGTCACCGGCCGCGACCTGCGCACCGTCCGCCGCTCGGAGGACGAGTGGGGCAGCCCGGCCGTCGCCTTCACCCTCAACCCCGAGGGCGGGGTCCGCTTCGAGAAGACGACCGGGGAGAACATCGGCAAGCAGATCGCGATCGTCCTCGACGGCCGCGTCCAGTCGGCGCCCGTCGTCAACTCGCGGATCGACCGCAACCAGGGCGGCATCATCCAGGGCGGGTTCTCGCTCGAGGAGGCCGACGACCTGGTCGTCGTCCTCAAGGCGGGCGCCCTCCCCGCCGGCATCCGCTACCTCGAGGAGCGGACGATCGGGCCTTCGCTGGGCGCCGACTCCGTCCGGCAGGGGATCCTGGCCGGGCTGGTCGCGATCCTGGCCGTCATGACCTTCATGATCGTCTTCTACAAGCTCTCGGGCGTCAACGCCGTCACCGCCTTGATTCTGAACGTCGTCATCCTCTTCGGCGCCCTGGCCTATTTCCATTCGGCCCTGACCCTGCCCGGCATCGCCGGCATCATCCTGAGCATCGGGATGTCGGTCGACGCCAACGTCCTCATCTTCGAGCGGATCAAGGAGGAGCTCGCCCTCGGCAAGTCGGTCCTCAACGCGATCGTCCAAGGCTTCAGCCGCGCCTTCAGCGCCATCTTCGACTCGAACCTGACGACGATCATCTCGGCCGTCTTCCTCTTCCAGTTCGGGACGGGCCCGATCAAGGGCTTCGCCGTCACGCTGATCATCGGCCTGGTCGCCAACATGTTCACGGCCGTCTTCGTCTCACATCTCATCTTCGACCTCACGGTCCGCAAAACCGCCAAGAGGCTGAGCGTCTAACATGCAATTCTTCAAAACGCCCCGCATCCCCTTCCTTAAGTATAAGTGGTTCGCGCTGGGACTGACGGTGCTGATCGTCGGCGCCGGGCTGGTCAACATCATCGCCTTCCGCGGGCTGAAGCCCGGCGTCGACTTCGGCGGCGGGACGCTCCTCCGCGTCAAGTACAAGTCCGCGACCGAGATCGGCGAGATCCGCCGCATCCTCCAGGACCAAGGCCTCGGCAACGCCGTCATCCAGGAGACCGGCGAAAAGGACGGTCGCGAGTATCAGGTCCGGACGGCCCAGGCCGTCGCGGCCGCGGCGGGCGAGCAGGAGATGGACGCCCACGAGAAGCTGGCCGACCAGGTCATCGAGGCCCTGCGGACGGCGGCCGGGCCGGCCGCCCCGACTCCCGGGACGAGCGACCTCAACGCCATGGACGCCAAGACCCTGGCGTCCCTGCTGGCCGTCGCCTACCCGGAACGGGCCGAGGACCTTGCCCAGAAGATCATCGCCTTCCGGAACCAGACCGGCATTTTCGCCGACTTCGACGAGATCGCGGCGGCCGGCGTCGGCGACGACGTCGTCCGCTACCTCGCTTCCCGGACTTCGCTCGGGTCGCTCACGGTCCTCAGTCGGGAGACGGTCGGGCCCCAGGTCGGCAAGGACCTCCGCGGCAAGGCGATCCAGGCCACGATCTGGGCCCTGCTCGGGATGCTCGTCTACATCGCCCTCCGCTTCAAGCTCGCCTACGGCGTCGCGGCGATTTTTACCCTCTTCCAGGACGTCCTGATCACGATGAGCATCTACTCCTTCACCAACCGCGAGGTCAACCTTCCGATCATCGCCGGCATCCTGACCATCGTCGGTTTTTCCATCAACGACACGATCGTCATCTTCGACCGCGTCCGCGAAAACCAGAAGATCATGCGCCGGGAGCCGCTCGAGGCGGTCATGAACGCGAGCCTCAACCAGACCCTGGGCCGGACGATCATCACGTCGGGCACGCTCCTGCTGACGCTGCTCGCCCTCTACTTCTTCGGGGGCGAAGTCATCAACGATTTCGCCTTCATCATGCTGGTCGGGACGGTCGAGGGCATCTACTCGACCGTGTTCATGTCCTGCCCGATCGTCCTTGTCTGGTACAAGCTGTTCGCGCCCCGGAAGGCGGCTAAAAAATAAAAAAAAGTGTTGTCAAACGGAGGGATTTTCTTTATAATTCATCCTACCTTTATGAGTCTATTTTAGACAAAGAGGTAACACATGGCTGAAAAGGCAAAGACAAAGCCGGTCAAAGCGCCGGCCGCCGAAAAGAGAGAAGCCGCCCCCGAGCTGTTCCGCGACTCGTTCTTCGTGGGCAGCAAGACGGGCAGCCGGAAGGCGCTAGCGTTTCCGATCGCCGTGGTCCTCCATCTCTTGGCCATGGCCGCCATCGTCGTCATTCCGCTCCTATCGACGAGCGCCCTGCCCGAAGTCGAGGTTTACAGCGCCTTCCTGGCGCCGCCGCCGCCGCCTCCTCCGCCTCCGCCGCCGCCGGCCAAGAAGCGGTCGAGCGCGTCGCGGACGCGGATCAAGCCGGTCCAGGCCCAGTCGAGCGTGACGCCGGGCCGC
>JAFGBC010000221.1 GCA_016933355.1 Candidatus Aminicenantota bacterium | reverse complement strand
TGCCCCTGAAAAATACCTTTACACCCGTCCCCGACTATCGGCGATAGAGGAAGATCGTATGGTCGGTGCCCAGCTCGTCCTGGATGGTGACCGACTCGACCTCTTTGGCCTTCCAGCTCTCGATGTCGTAGTTGTGGCAGACGACCCGGGCGCCCGGCTTGAGCTGGGCGTCGAACATCGGGCGCAGAAGCTCGTTGGACTCGGGCAGGAGGTAGATGGCCACGACCGTCGCCGCCGAGATGTTGGTTTTGGTCGCGTCCTCGCAGATGAAGCGGACACGGCTTTCGACCCCGGCCTCCTTGGCCGCCGCCCGCGCCTCCGCGATCCGGACCGGGTCGATATCGATGCCGACGCCGCGCGCGCCGTAGGTCTTGACCGCCGTGATGACGATCCGGCCGTCGCCGCAGCCGATGTCGTAGACGACGTCGTCGGACCCGACCCCGGCCATCTCCAGCATTTTCTCGACGACGGGCATCGGTGACCCGACGAAGGGGGCGAGGTCCACGGCGTCCTCGCGGCCGTGGGCGCCCTGGTAGATGCGGACTTCGTCGTTCTCGTCGTAGCGGAAGGAATAGGGGAGGCCCGAGGAGAGCGTATTCTCCACGGTCTTGCCGCCGCCGACGAAGGTCACGAGCAGATTCCCCTCGGCCGGGTAGCGGTGGATGGCGTTCAGGGGGAGCTCCTTGTAGACGGGCGGTGCGGTCGAGTCGTAGGGCTTGATCCAGTACTGGACGACCTCGCGGGTGACGTTGCGGATCGTCGTCTCGGGAGGCGCCGAAGCGCCCGCGGGCGCCGGGCTTCCCTTGGTCAGGATCAGGAGCGCCGCACCGGCCAGGACGACGGCGACCAGGACGCCGATTTCGAGCTTGCGTTTCATGAAAAATCTATTTTAGCATAAAAGCCGAGCGCAAGGTTACGGTTGACATCCGCTCGGCGCGGAGCATATGATTTCCGCGAGGAGGGAGATCGCCATGCTCCACTTCAAGCCCGACTGGCCGATTTTCGCGGGACTGGCCGGCGTCTTCCTCGGCCTGGTTTTTCTCCTCGTCTACCTCTACCGGCGTATCCGCTGGCTGGCCGGCCGGGGCAAGAGCGGCGCGAAGAAGCCGGACACGCCCAAGCTCTGGCCGAGCCTGCGGAACCTCGTCCTGATCATGCTCTGGACGTCCATCTTCGGGATGTTCCTGTTCATGGGCTTCTTCTTCCGGGCCTACCAGGCGTTTACCTACGAGAAGCCCGTGGCGCGGGTGGTGACGCGGGCGGGCGAGGCCGGCGGCCGGCATGCGCTGACGCTGATTCAATTCGGCGCCGACGGCGCCGAGACGATCCGGCAGTATCCCATCCAGGGCGACCAGTGGATGCTCGAGGGCGACATCCTGAAGTGGCCCGACTGGCTGAATTTTCTGGGCAAGCACACGCGCTTCCGGCTGACGCGGCTGCGCGGCCGCTACGTCCAGACCGCGGACGAGCTGTCCAAGGAGTCGACCGTCTACGCGCTCGTCCGCGACGAGGACCATCCGGTCTGGCGCCATCTCTACAGATACGGGCACAAGACGCCCTTCGTCAGCACGGTTTACGGCAACTCGGTCTTCCAGGAGGCGGGAGAGGACGCCACCTTTCTCGTCTTCGTCGGGACGTCCGGGTTCATCGTCCGCCGCGAGAACGAGCCCAAGCAATAAGGGACGTCTTTCTAAGCGATTTCCTCCGCGAGGGGGCTGATAAAAGAAGCCTTCGTTTATGCTTCGGCGAAGGGATGGACTGCTATTCTCCGGCCGCGGCGACGAAGGCCTCGGGGTCGATGATCATGTACTTCCCGTTCTTGAGGTAGGCCGAGGACTTGGCGCGGCGGATGATCTCGGCGCCGCTCAGCGACGGGTTGACCTGCCAGCCGAGCGCCAGGACCCCGGCCAGGGTGGGCACGGTCCAGCTCAGCCCGCCGCTTCCGGTGTACTGATAGGAGCATGCGCCCTTTTCATACTCTTCAGCCTGGGTGCGCCGTGTGCTAGGAATATAGAGGTTCTCCGTGCCTGAGGGGCCGGGGTATTTGGGGAATCCGAGCTTGCACTGGGAGAGGTCGTCGGGCGCGTTGATGTTGTAGAAGGCGGCGTTCGTGAAGCAGCGCTCGTCGGTGCAATCCATGACCAGGATCCTTGCCTTTTCGGCCCTGGCCCTGGCGGCCTCGTAGGTTTTCTTATTTTTGTAGAACGAGCTGGCCCCCGACGGCGCGGCCGAGATCGAAACGACCCGGATCTTGGAGCCGGCCGGCAGCTTCGCGTTCTCGGCGACCATCCAGTCCATCGCTCTCGCGTAATAACGGGCGTCGGCCAGCCAGGAGGGCACGGCCGCGTAATACAGACGGGCGCCGGGCGCGGCCCCGATCGTCTTCCCGACGAGGAGGCTTGCGACCGCCGGGCCGTGCATGCTTCCCGTCGCGACGGCCGCCCCGCAGCCGAAGTCCTTGTAGGCGATGATCTTGCCGGCGTACTCGGGATGGTCCAGGAACATGTTCTGGTCGATGATGGCCGCGGTCACCCCTTTGCCGGTGAGGCCGCGGGCGTGGAGGCTCCGCAGCTTGAGTCCCGGGTTCTTGGCCTTGCGCAGGACGCTGCGGGCGAGGGACGCGCGGGCGTCGGGCCAGACCGTCTTCTCGTTGAACCACAGGGTTCTGACGACG
This sequence comes from Candidatus Aminicenantota bacterium, assembly GCA_016933355.1. Taxonomy (GTDB): domain Bacteria; phylum Acidobacteriota; class Aminicenantia; order Aminicenantales; family JAFGBC01; genus JAFGBC01. The sequence goes on along the minus strand of JAFGBC010000221.1, from coordinate 1,983 downwards.
GCCGGGTCCACGGCCCATTTCAGCGCCTTGAGGTCCTTAAAGCGGACGTCCTCAAAGGGCTTGACGGCGCGCGGTTGGCCTGCGACGGCGGATGCCGTCACGATCAGACCGATCAGGAAGATCCCGACGCCTTTTGTCGTGTCCATGATGAAAATCCCCTTCTCGGGAATCATACCCTTCGGGTCCGTTCGCCGCAACCGGTTTTATTGAACCGGCCGGCGATAAAAACCGGGAAGGGACCTGCTCGAGAAGGAAGACGCTTCCCGATCTCCCGCGTCCGCGCCTTGATTCGGTCCGGCGCTTCCTCTACAATGCGCTCGATTTCATCGCAAGGAGAGGTCCATGGACGATTACAGCAAGCGCCTTCCCGAGATTCACCCCGAAGCGTTCGTCGCGGACGGCGCCCGGCTCGTCGGCCGTGTCGTTCTAGCCGAAGGGGCGAGCGTCTGGTACAACGCGGTCCTGAGGGCCGATATCGCCGATATCATCGTCGGCGCCGACACGAACCTCCAGGACGGAAGCCTCGTCCACGTCGACCACGGCGTCCCGACCGTCCTCGGCCGCGGCGTCACGGTCGGCCACGGCGCCATCCTCCACGCCTGCACGGTCGGCGACAACGTGATCATCGGGATGGGATCGATCGTCCTCGACGGCGCCGTCGTGCCGCCGGACGCGATCGTCGCCGCCGGCGCCCTCATCCCGCCCCGGAAGACGTACGCGCCCGGGTCGCTCCTCGTCGGGTCGCCGGCCGTCGTCGCCCGCAAGCTGAGCGAGGCCGAGGTCGCGCAGATCCGGGACAGCGCGCGCCACTATCGGGAACTCTGGCAAGCCTGCGTCCTGCGCGGCATCGGATCTTATTCCAAATAGCGGCGCCGCGCTCCGCCCGGGGCGGGGCGGCGCCCAGAATGCGCCCTCGACGCCGCCGTCCGCTCCGGCCTAGCCGGTGAAGTAGAGGTAGGCGGCCAGAATCAGGGCCAGGACCACGACCGAGGCGACGACGTCGCGCGTTTGCCAGCTGCTCCGCGACTCTTTCTTGTGCTCGGCCGTGACGGTCCCGTAGGTCAAGCCGCTGATTTTTTCGTAGGACGGGGCTTCGGTCAGGTAGCTGACGACGATCATGACGGCGGCGCAGACGAGGAAGATGAGCAGGCTGTAGTACTGGAAGAAAATGTTGTTGACGACCCAGAAGAACGAGCCCTGGGCGTAGGCGAAGCCGCCGGCCCCGCCGAGCTTGACCGGCGTGTCGACGGCCAGGCGAAAGAGGCCGAGCGTGAAGCCCGTGCCGAGCGCGGCCAGGCAGCCCTTGGCGTTCAGCCTCTTCATGAAGATGCCGAAGAAGAAGACGACGAAGATCGGGGGCGCCAAATAGGACTGAACGCCCTGGAGATAATCGTAGAGGCCGCGGCCGCCCCGGATGACCGGGATCCAGAGAAGACCGATGAGGACCATGACGCCGGTGGCGACGCGCCCGATCCAGACCAGCCGCTCCTCGGTCACCTTCGGGCGCAGCCGCTGGTAGAAGTCCATCGTGAACAGGGTCGAGGCGGCGTTGAAGGCGCCGGCCAGCGAGCTCATGAGCGCCGCCAGCAGCCCGGCCACGACGATGCCGCGGATGCCGATGGGCAGGACCGCGGCGACGAGCAGGGGGAAGGCCTTTTGGGAGTTGGCCCGGATCAGCTCGCCGCCCGGTCCGAACATCTCCTGCTGGAGGGCCGGGATTTGCCCGCTCTTGGCCAGGGCGAAGGCGATCATGCCCGGGATGATGAAGATGAAGACCGGCAGCAGCTTGAAGAAACTGGCCGCGATCGAGCCGCGCCGGGCCTGGCGCTCGTTGGGGGCGCCGAGCACGCGCTGGACGATGTACTGGTCGGTGCACCAGTATCAGAGGCCGATGATCGGCGCGCAGAAGAGCATCCCGATCCAGGGATAGTTGTCGTTGAAATACCAGGCCATCCGGCCGGCTTCCTTGACCGGGGCCCAGGT
>JAFGBC010000220.1 GCA_016933355.1 Candidatus Aminicenantota bacterium | reverse complement strand
CTCCGGGTCCGCGCTCCGGGCGTCGAGCGTGAAGTCGACGCGGCCGGGGATGATGCTGAAGGCGCCGGGGTGCGCCGTCATTTTTCCGACCGTCACGACGCTTCCTTCGAACGCCGTCGCGGCCAGCCGGGTCGCCTTCTGCGCGAAGTCGGCCAGCCCTAGGAATGCGTCCCGCCGGAGCTCGAGCGGCGTCGTCCCGGCATGGCCGGCGCGGCCGGCGAACGCGCACAGGCGCCAGCGCTTGCCGGCGATGGCCTCGACGATCCCGACCGGGACGTCCTCCGTATCCAGGACGGGGCCCTGCTCGACGTGGAGTTCGAGGTAGGCTTCGAGGTCGGGCCGCTCCCGCCCCGCGCCCAGGATCGAGTCGACGCTGAAGCGCGTGCCGGCCAGGATTTCGGCCAGCGGGGCGCCGAAGGAGGTCGTCCCCGTCCGGAGAGCGTCGGGATCGACGAGGCCGGCGAAAGCGCGGCTGCCCAGGAGGTCGCCGACGAGGTTGCCCTCCTCGTCCGTGAAGGCGGCGACCTCCATCGCTCCGGCGGTCGCGATGCCTTCCTCTTTAATCCGGCGCAGGGCTTCGACGGCGGCCAGGACGCCGACGGCGCCGTCGTACATCCCGCCGTTGACGACCGTGTCGATGTGGGAGCCGGCCATGACCGTGGGGCCCGGCGCGGCGCGGCGGCCGAATATGTTGCCGGCCCCGTCCTCGCGCAGCTCGAGCCCGGCCTCGACGAGCAGGCCTTTGAGCCAGTCGCGGGCTTCGATATCGGCCCGGCTGAAGGACGGGCGGCTCCAGCCGCCCCGCGGGTCGCGGCCGATGCCTCCGAGCGCCTCGATATCCCGGCGCAGGCGGGCGAGGTCGACTCTGGGGGTCATCGGGTTTCGATCAGGGCCCGCATCTCGCGGACCGCGGCTTGGACGCCGACGATCGCCGCCCGGGCGACGATCGCAAAGCCGATGCTCAACTCCTCGACCCCGGGGACGGCGACGATCGGCCCGACGTTCCGGTAATCGAGGCCGTGGCCGGCGTGAACCTCGAGCCCGAGCCTCCGTCCCAGGGCCGCCGCCGACCGGACCGAGGCCAGCGCCTTGTTTCGGGCCGGCCCCGGCTTGAGGTCGGCGTACGTCCCCGTGTTGATCTCGATCAGGTCGACGCCGAGGCCGCGCGCGGTCCGTATCTGGCCCGGGTCGGGGTCGATGAAGATGCTGACCCGGATGCCGGCCCGGGACAGCGCGCGGATGAACGGCGCCAGGCTCGCCCGCCGCGCGGCGACGTCGAGCCCGCCCTGGGTCGTCAGCTCTTCGGGACGCTCGGGGACGAGCGAGATGACGTCGGGCTTGACCTCGAGCGCGATCGCCTTCATCTCGGGCGTGGCGGCCATCTCCAGGTTGAGCTGCGTCTTGAGGACGTCCCGGAGCCGGCGGAGGTCCCGGTCCTGAATGTGACGGCGGTCGCTCCGGAGGTGGGTCACGATCCCGCAGGCGCCGGCCTGTTCGGCCAGCAGGGCGGCCAGCACCGGCTCGGGCTCGTCGGCCCGGCGGGCCTGGCGGAGGGTGGCGAAATGATCGACGTTGACGGCGAGTCGCATGGCGGTCTCCTTGTTTCAGCCGAGGCGGTCGGTGACGACCGCCGCCAGCTCCCGGGCGATTCGTTCGATCAGCCCTTCGTCCGGCCCCTCGATCATGATCCGGGCCAGCGATTCGGTGCCCGAGTAGCGGACATCGAGCCGGCCGGCCGCGGCCAGGGCCCGTTCGGCGCGACGGATCGCTTCGCGAACCTCGGGGATCCCCTCCAAGGGGAGCTTGGCCCGGACGGGGACGTTGACCAGGATCTGGGGGTACTCCTCGAACCCGGCCCGCAGCGCCGAGAGCGGCAGACCGGTCTCGGCCATGACCTCGAGCAGGCGGAGGCTGGTCAGGATGCCGTCGCCGGTCGGACCGTCGTCGAGGAGGATCGTGTGTCCCGACCGCTCGCCGCCCAGGTTGGCGCCGGAGCGGACCATCTCCTCGTAGACGTATTTGTCCCCGACCCGCGTCCGGAGGAGCCCGATCCCGGACCGCTCCAGCGCCTTTTCCAAACCCATGTTGCTCATGGTCGTGGCCACGACCCGCCCCGACCTCAGGCGTCCGGCCTCCTTCATGCGCCGGGCCAGAATATAGAGGGTGTGGTCGCCGTTCAGGACGGCGCCGGTCTCGTCGACCCAGACCGAGCGGTCGGCGTCCCCGTCGTAGGCGATCCCGGCCGCGGCCCCCGTCGCGCGGACCCGGGCGGCCAGGCTCTCGGGATGGAGGGAACCGCAGCCTTCGTTGATGTTCCGCCCGTCCGGCGCGCAGTGGAGGGCGTCGACCTCCCAGCCGAGCTCGCGCAAGACGCGGGGCGCGAAGGCGGAGCTCGCGCCGTTGGCGCAGTCGACGACGATCCTGGCGGACGGGCGCGAAGGGAGCGACAGGCGGCTGCGGAGAAAAGCGATATACTCTTCGCCGAAGCCGGGATCGGACGGCCGCGCCGGATCCGGCCCACCGGGCGGGGAGGAGGACGCGCCCCGTCCGGCCAGGATCTCCGCCTCGAGAGCCGATTCCCAGTCGCCGGGGATCTTGAGCCCTTGCGGGGAGAAGACCTTGATCCCGTTGTCGCGGTACGGGTTGTGGGAGGCCGAGATCACGATGCCGGCCCCGAAATCCAGGGTCCGGGTCAGGAAGGAGACGGCCGAGGTGGGGATGACGCCGGCCAGCGCGGCGGCGCCGCCGGCATCCTCGATTCCGGCCACGAGGGCGCGCTCGATCCAGGCGCCCGACTCGCGGGTGTCGCGCCCGACGAGGACGCCGCGCCCCGGCCGGCGCTCGGCGAGGAGCCGGACGAGCGCGCGGCCCAGGGTCCGGCAGGCGGCGGGGTCGAGCGGGAAGTCGCCCGCGACGGCCCTGATCCCGTCGGTTCCGAACAGCTTGTCCATGGGGCCGGGTCAGCTCTCGTCCGGCTGCCGGTCGTCGGGCGGGCTCTCGATGACGCTGATGATGATCCGGACCTTGACCCGGGAGGGCGAAGAGGCCAGGCGCAACTCGGGATGGGGCAGGATGAGGTCGGCTTCGACCTCGCTCGACTGGGAGAAGGCGGAGACGTCGATCGGCGTCGTGCGGACGCGGTCCTTCGTTTTGGTCCGGTTGCGGGGCCCTTTGACCGCGACCGAGGGCGGCACGACCTCGATCTTGTCGATCCGCAGCCCTTCCTGGAGTTCGCCGATGAGCTCGGGGACGATTTCGAGCACGGCTTCCTCGGTCTGCTCGAGCTTGATCCGGACCTTATTGGGATAGACCTTGACCACGGTCGCCCCGGCCGGCAGGCTGATCATCGAGTCGTTGAGGGGGTGCTCCGCCTGGGCGATCGTCGCGTTGGTCAGGTTGAGCTTGGCGAAGACGTTGGAGGGCGTGATCTGGTCGATCAGACGGCGGGGCGCCCGGACGGTCAGGTCGATGGCGGCCGGCGGCCGCTCGACGATCTCCAGGTCGGCGGGGAGGTTGTGGGTTTCGAGCGGGACGGTCAGGGTCTTCTCCGAGAACGTCCGCTCCTCGGGGATCAGCGACAGCCAGACGATGAGCGCCAGGGCGACGGCCAGGAGCTTCAGCCCCCAATTCTTGACGAGCCAGCGGCGGAAGCGTTTCATTCGTTCCTCAGGTACTCCAGGAGGCGCTCTTTAAAGGCGTTGATGTCCGGCATGCGCTCGAGCTCGCCCTTGGCGGCCAGGGTCATGTCGCCGGTCTGCTCGGAAACGACGATGACGGCGGCGTCCGTCTCTTGGGACAGGCCGAGCGCGGCCAGGTGCCGCGTCCGGGCGACCATGTCCTCGCGGAGGTTGTGGGTCGCCGGCAGGGGGAGGAGGCAGCCGGCGGCCAGGATCCGGTTGCCCTCGACGATCACGGCCCCGTCGTGGAGCGGCGAATGCGGGTAGAAGAGGCTGACCAGGAGGTCCTTGGATAGGACGGCGTCGAGCCGGGTGCCCCGGTCGGCGAAGGCTTTGAGGGAGATCTCCTTGGTGACGGCGATCAGCGCGCCGATCTTGTGCCGGGCCATGTAGTCGACGGCCAGGAAGAGGTCCTCGATCTTCTCCTGGAAGGAGCGCAGGGCGAGCGGCTTGCGGATCGTTCGCGAACCGATGCCGGTCAGGAAGCGGCGGATCTCGCCCTGGAAGAGGACGATGATGGCGATGATCAGGTAGGTCAGGAAGTTTTTGATCATCCAGTGGGAGACGGTCAGCTTGGCCAGGCGGCTGAAGAGGTAGAGGAAGCCGACGACGGCCAGGCCGATGACCATCTGGTAGGCTTTCGTGTCCTGGATGAGCCGGAGGAAGGAGTAGAGGATAACGGCGAGCAGGAGGATGTCCAGGGCGTCCGCCAGCCTGATGTGGGTCAGGGCGTGCCAGGCGTCAGCTGACATAGCGGACCGTCCCTTCGGCGCCGGGCTCGGAGGCTTCGCCGAGAATGGCCCCGGCGACGAGCAGAGCGCGGCGGATTTCGCGGACATCGTGGACGCGGAGGACGCTGGCGCCCCGGACGAGGCCGACGACGGCGGCGGCGATCGTCCCCTCCAGCCGCTCCTGGGGCGGGGCGTTGAGGATCTTGCCGATGAACGACTTCCGGGAGGGCCCGAGGACGAGCGGACGGCCCAGGTCCTCGAAGACGTCCAGGCGGTTGATCAGGGTCAGGTTGTGCTCGTGGCGCTTCCCGAACCCGATCCCCGGGTCGAGGAGGATCCGCTCGGCCGGGATGCCGGCCGCCAGGGCCTCGCTCAGGCGGTGCTCGAGGAAGCCGCGGACCTCGCCCAGCAGGTCCTCATAGACGGGCGCGATCTGCATCGTCCGGGGCGTCCCCTTCATGTGCATCAGGACGAGCCCGGCGCCCGCCGCGGCCACGACGCCCGCCAAGGCGGGGTCGAAGCGGAGGGCGCTGACGTCGTTGATGATGTCGGCGCCCGCGTCGAGGGCGCGCCGGGCGACCTCGGCCTTGGTCGTGTCGACGGAGAGGAGGACCGGGAGGCGCTTGCGGATGGCGGCTACGACCGGGACGACGCGGCGGATCTCCTCCTCGGCCGGGACGGGGTCGGCTCCGGGCCGTGTGCTCTCGCCGCCGATGTCGATGATGTCGGCGCCGTCGGCGGCCAGGGCCAGACCCATCTCGGTGGCCGCCTCGAGGTCTTGATAAGCGCCGCCGTCGGAGAAGGAGTCCGGGGTGACGTTGAGGATGCCCATGAGCCAGGGGCGCCGGCCGAGGAGGAACTCGCGGTCCCTCGTCCGGAAGCGCATGTCCTGTCTCACGGCTCTTGTGTCTCGTCCTTGGTTAGGGGCTTTCCGGCGCGGGCACGGGCCCGGCCGCGGCGCCGCCGACGATCGCCTGGATCTCCTCGGAGGAGAGGACTTCCTTCTCGAGCAGGAGGTCGGCGATCCGGTTGAGCTTGTCCCGGTGCGTCTCGAGCAGGCTCCAGGTCCGTCCGTAGCAGCGGTCGATGATCTTCTTGACTTCGTCGTCGATACGCTCGGAGGTCCGCTCGCTGAAGTTTTTGTTCATGGCCAGGTCGCGGCCGAGGAAGATGAGGTCGTCCCGCTCGCCGAAGGTCAGCGGCCCCAAGTCGGACATCCCCCACTGGCAGACCATCTTGCGGGCGATCTCGGTCGACTTCTCGAAGTCGCTGGCGGCGCCCGTCGTCATCTTGTTGAGGAGGATGCTCTCGGCGACGCGCCCGGCCATCAGGACCGAAAGCTGGGCTTCGAGATAGTCCTTGGTGTACGTGTAGCGGTCGTCGAGCGGGAGCTGCTGGGTCAGCCCCAGCGCCATCCCACGCGGGATGATCGTGACCTTGTGGATGGGGTCGGCCTCGGGAATGAGGGCGGCGATCAGGGCGTGGCCGGCTTCGTGGACGGCCGTGTTCCGCTTCTCTTCGTCGCTGATGATCATGCTCTTGCGCTCGACGCCCATCAGGACCTTGTCCTTGGCGCTCTCCATGTCCATCATGGCGACGCTCGTCTGCTCCTTGCGGGCGGCCAGCAGGGCCGCCTCGTT
>JAFGBC010000047.1 GCA_016933355.1 Candidatus Aminicenantota bacterium | reverse complement strand
GCCCTTCTTCTCCCGGGCGCGCAGGATGGCCAGGACGGCGCCCTCGCCCACGTTCTTGATGGCCCCTAGGCCGAAGCGGATCGCGCCCTCGGACACCGTGAAGCTCAGGTCGCTTTCGTTGATATCGGGGGGGAGGACCTTGATCCCCATCGCCTGGCACTCGTTGATGTACTTCCAGAGCTGGGCGGTCGCGCCCTTCTCCGCTTCCGACGTCAGCAGGGCGGCCAGGAAATGGACGGGATAATGGGCCTTGAGGTAGGCGGTCTGGTAAGCGAGGTAGGCGTAGGCGGCGCTGTGGGACTTGTTGAACCCGTACTCGGCGAAGAAGCGGATCTGTTCGAAGATCTTGGACGCCCGCGCCTTGCTCAGGCCCTTCTTCTGGGCGCCCTGGAGGAAGCGCAGCTTCTGGTCCTCCATGATCTCGCCGACCTTCTTGCCCATCGCCTTGCGCAGGAGGTCGGCTTCGGCCAGGCTGAAGCCGGCCAGCTCGGTCGCGATCTTCATGACCTGCTCCTGGTAGACGATGATCCCGCGCGTCTCCTTGAGGAGGGGCTCGAACTCGGGGAACTCGACGCCGGCCGCGTCCGGATGGCGCTTGCGCTTGATGAACTGGTCGGTCATGCCGCTCTTGAGCGGACCGGGCCGGTAGAGGGCGTTCATGGCGATGAGGTCGCGGAACGTCTCCGGACCGTAGGAGCGGAGGAGGTCCTTCATGCCGTGGCTCTCGAACTGGAAGACCCCGTCCGTGTTCCCCGCCTGGAAGAGCCGGAAAGCCGCCGGATCGTCGAGCGGAATGGCCGCCAGGTCGATCCGCTCGCCCGTCTCCCGCTCGACGAGATCGAGCGTGTCCCGGATGACGGTCAGGTTGCGCAGGCCGAGCAGGTCCATCTTGAGCAGCCCGATCGCCTCGATGTCGCCCATCGGGAACTGGGTCGTGATTTCTCCCTTGGCCGACTGGTAGAGGGGCATGTACTCGACGAGGGGCTTGGGGGTAATGACGACCCCGGCCGCATGGATCGAGGGGTGGCGGACCTGCCCCTCGAGCTGGCCGGCGATCGTCAGGAGATGGGCGATCTTGGAGTTGCCGGCCTTGAGTTCGCGCAGGGCGGGAATCGTCCGGATCGCTTCGGCGATCGTTGAGTCGGGCCCGAAGGGGATCATCTTGGCGATGCGGTCGACCTCGGGCAGAGGCACATCGAGCGCCCGGCCGACGTCCCGAACGGCGCCGCGGGCGGCCATCGTCCCGAAGGTGATGATCTGGCAGACGTTGTCCTGGCCGTAGGCCTCGGTCACGTAGCTCAGGACCTCGCCCCGGCGCCGGCCGCAGAAGTCGATGTCGATGTCGGGCAGGCTGATCCGCTCCGGGTTCAGGAAGCGCTCGAAGAGGAGGTCGTACTCGATCGGGTCGACCTCGGTGATGCCCAGGCTCCAGGCGACGATGCTCCCGGCCGCCGAGCCGCGGCCGGGACCGACCGGGATCCCCTTTTCGCGGGCGGCCCGGATCAGGTCCCAGACGATCAGGAAGTAGCCCTCGAACTTCATGGACTGGATGAGCTTGATCTCCCGCTCCAGCCGCTCCTCGTACTCCGGGAGGGGATGGCTCGCCTCGCCCCGCCGGCGCCGCTCCTCGATCCCGGGGACGCGGGAGGCGAAGCCGGCCCGGGCGACGCGGGCGAAGTAGTCGGCCAGGGATTCGCCCTCGGGCGGCTTGAAGTGGGGGAGGAAATGGCCCGAGGACGGGAAGCGGAACTCGCACTGGGCCGCGATGCGAAACGTGTTGTGAAGGGCGCCGGGGATCCCGCCGAAGAGGGCCTCCATCTCGGCGGCGGTCTTGAAGTAGAACTCGTTCGACGCGAACCGGATCCGGTCCTGGTCGGTGACCTTCCGGTTCGTCTGGACGCAGAGGAGGACGTCGTGGCTCTCGGCGTCCTCCTTGCGGAGATAGTGGACGTCGTTGGTCGCGACCAGGGGCAGTCCGGTCTTCGCCGCCAGCCGGACGAGTCCGGCGTTGACGGTCTTCTGGAGCGGCAGCCCGTGGTCCTGGAGCTCGAGGTAGAAATCGCCCTTGGCGAAGATGTCGGCGTACTCGCCGGCGACGCGTTCGGCGTCGGCCTCGAGCCCCTTGCCGACGAGGTAGTTAACCTCGCCTTTGAGGCAGCTCGACAGCCCGATCAGCCCCTTGCTGTGAGCGGCCAGGAGCTCCTTGTCGATCCGCGGCCGGTAGTAAAAGCCCTCGAGGTAGCTCTGGGTGACAAGCCGGCACAGGTTCCGGTAGCCCTCCTCGTTCTTGACGAGGAGGATGAGGTGGAAGTGGTGGACTTCGGAGTCGACGCTCCCCTTGTCCCGGCGGCCGCGCGGGGCGACATAGGCCTCGCAGCCCAGGATGGGCTTGATGTCCCGCTTCTTGGCCAGCTTGAAAAGCTCGACGGCGCCGAAGATATTGCCGTGGTCGGTCAGGGCGACCGCCGGCATCTTGTTGGCCTGGGCCGTCTCGAGCATGGCGTCGATCTTGACGGCCCCGTCGAGGATCGAATACTCAGAGTGGACGTGGAGATGGATGAAAGGAACGCCCATGGCGCCCGCTCCCTCACTCCCACTCGATCGTGGCCGGCGGCTTCGTCGTGACGTCGAAGACGACGCGGTTGACGCCTTCGACCTCGTTCACGATCCGGGTCGAGATCCGGGCCAGGAGGCGCGGCGGGGCCGGATAACAGTGGGCCGTCATGCCGTCGACGCTCTCGACCAGCCGCGCGACCACGACGCGTTGGTACGTCCGGCGGTCGCCCATGACCCCGACGGACCGGACGGGAAGGAGGACGGCGAACGCCTGCCACAGGCGGCGATAGATCCCGGCCCGCCGAACTTCCTCGAGAAGGACGGCGTCGGCGTCCTGGAGGATGCGAATCCGCTCCGGCGTGACCTCGCCCACGATGCGGACGGCCAGTCCCGGCCCGGGAAAGGGATGCTGTTCGACGAGGTCCTTGTCCATGCCCAGCTCGCGGCCCAGGGCGCGGACCTCGTCCTTGAACAGCTCGCGGAGCGGCTCGATGAGCTTGAAGCGCAGCCCGGGCGGGAGGCCGCCGACATTGTGGTGGGACTTGATCGTCGCCGACGGCCCCTGGACCGGGGCGCTCTCGATGACGTCGGGGTAGATCGTTCCCTGGGCCAGGAAGGCCGCGCCCCCGATCTTGCGCGCCTCGCGCTCGAAGACGCGGATGAAGGCTTCGCCGATGACCTTCCGCTTGCGCTCGGGCGCGACGACGCCGCGCAGCCGGCCCAGGAAGAAACGCGAGGCGCCGACGCCGACGACGTTGAGGTCGAAGCGCTTCCGGAAGACGGCCATCAGGTCCGCGGCCTGGCTCTTGCGGAGGAGGCCGTTGTCGACGAAGATGCAAACGAGGCGGCGGCCGACGGCGCGCCGGACGAGGAGGGCGGTAACCAGGCTGTCGACGCCGCCGCTCAAGCCGCAGAGGACTTTGCGGTCGTGACCGACCAGGGCCCGGATCTCCTTGACCTTGCGCTCGATGAAGGAGCCCATGCTCCAGTCCGGTTCGAGGCCGGCGATCCGGAACAGGAAGTTCGACAGGATCCGGCGCCCCTGCCGGGTATGGATGACCTCGGGGTGGAACTGGACGGCGTGGAGGCGGCGGACGGCGTCTTCCATGGCGGCGATCTTCGTGTTCGAAGTCCGGCCGGCGACGACGAAGCCGGGCGGGACGCGCTCGGCCTTGTCGCCGTGGCTCATCCAGACCTGGCTCTTGTCCTCGACCCCGGCCAGCAGTCCGCGCCGATTCAAGGGCCGGAGCGAGGCGGAGCCGTACTCGCGCCGCGAAGACGGCGCCACCGCTCCCCCCAAAAGTTGCGTCATGAGCTGAAGGCCGTAGCAGACGCCCAGGACGGGCAGCCCCAGGCCAAAGATCTTCGGGTCGACGCTCGGCGCGCCCTTCTCGTAAACGCTCTGCGGCCCCCCGGATAAAACGATCGCGTCGAAGCCTCCGCTGCGGATGCGGGGGAGCGGGAAATGGAAAGGACGGATTTCGGAATAGACGCCCAGTTCACGGACCTTGCGGGCGATGAGCTGGGTGTACTGCGACCCGAAATCGAGGATGAGGACCTTCCGCATGTTCAGATTTTATCAGAGCATTCCGGGGATGTAAACCGATGGGACTCGGGGAGGATGGCTTGAAGGCACGTTCGCTTTCCCCCGCGAGGAAAGCTTCTCTCGATTCGAGCCTCCGCTCCCGATTGAAGACCATAGTCCTCAATCGGACCATGCCCGCTCCGGCTCTCATACGGCCTTCTTCGCCACCCTCCCCTCGTCCGGGCTCAAAGTCGTTTCGATCTCCCTCAATGAAGATACCTATTGAAATACTCGGGCGAACAGGCTATAAGAGTGATTTGCGCCGCGGCGGCCCGCGCCGGCCGCGGCCGGGGTTCGCCATGAAGCCGGAGAGAGAGCACAACCTGGGCCGTTGCCTCGAGCGCGAGGCCGGCGCGCGTCCTTTTCTGGTCGTCGCCGAGCTCGTGCCCGGCCCGGGCCACGACCTGCGGCCGATCGAGGACTTCCTCGAAAGTTACGAGCGGGGGAACGGTTTTTTTCCGGATGATGTCCGCCTCGCCGCGGTCGCCCTGCCCCAGAGCCCGGGCGGCGTCGCGTCGCTCAGCCCGGCCGACATCGTCGCGGCCGTGGACGCCGGCCGCGGCTGGGCCGGCCTCGACATCCTCGCCCACGTTTCGGCCAAGGACCACAACGCGGAAGCGCTCCGCGCCTACCTGGCCGGCCTCGAGCGGCTGGGCGTCGAATCCGTGCTCGCGGTGACGGGCGACCAGCCCGCCGCCGGACGCGGCGTCTTCGACCTCGATGCGATCGGGCTCCTCCGCCTCGTCCAGGATGTCAACGTCGATTCCCTCCAGCGCGCCGCGCCGGGCGGATACGACGCCGTCCATCAGTTCTTCGCCCTGGCCGCCATGTCTCCTTTCAAGTACACGGAAGCCTCGGTCCGGCAGCAATACCTAAAGGCGGCCAAGAAAGTCCGGTCCGGCGCGCGCGGTCTGATCGGCCAGCTCGGATGGGACTGGCGCAAGAGCGCCGAGCTCTTCCGTGCGCTGGCCGACGAAGGCGTGGACGTCCCCGTCCTCGGCAATGTCTTCGTCCTCTCGACGGCGACGAGTGCGCCCCGCCTCATGGCCGAAGGCAAGCTTCCCGGCTGCGTCGTCACTCCCGAGCTTTTCCAAAAGGTCGTCCGTGAGAAGCTCGGCGACCACCTGGAGCGAGCCGCCCAACAGGTCGCCATGTATCGGGACCTGGGCGCGGCCGGCGTCGATATCGGCGGACTGTGGGGGTTCGCGCCGCTCGTCACGATCCTCGAGCGGGCCCGGGAGATCGGGCCGGGCTGGGTCGCGTTCAAGGACAACCTCGATTTCGCGCCTAAGGCGCTCGCGGACGGGAGGCCGCCGTACTTTCTCTACGGCGACGACGGCGTCCGCAAGGAGCCGTCCCGCCCCCGCCCGACCCTGAATAAGAGGACGTTCGACATCCTCCACCGGACGCTGCTCACGCCGGGCCGGGCGCTGAACCCGGCGTTCAAGGCCGTCCTGGGCGGCAGCGCATCGCTCCGCCGCGGCCGCGGCCTTCCCTACAAGGCGTTCTTCGCCTCCGAGGCGGCCGCCAAGGCTTTTCTCTACGAATGCGAGGAGTGCGGCGACTGCTTCCTTCCCGAGAACTTCGGCCGCTGCACGATGGGCGAGTGCGAGAAGGGCCTGGCCAACCCGCCTTGCGGCGACGCCCGGCCCGACGGAACCTGCGGGCACAACGACAGCCGGCGCTGCGTCGGCGAGCTCATCTATGAAGCCGCCGCGAGCGAGGGCCAAGCCGGGCTGGACAGGCTCGCCCGCACAATCCTCCCGCCCCGCAACGCCGCTCTTCAGGGGACATCGTCCGTCCTCAACTATCTCTTCGAAAAGGATCACGCCGGCGCCGCCGGCCTGATCATGATCGGCGAGGTCATTCATGCCAGCATCCCCAAGACGGCCGCGGCCATGGCCGAGCTCCTCGCCCTGGGGCCGGGCGCTCTGGAGAAGCCGAGCGGCGCCCTCCGCTATCTCGTCTCTCTGATCGAAGCCCAAATCCGCCATGGCGCCGCCTACATCGACCTCAACGTCGACGCCTTCGGCGACAACGCCCCGGGCCAAGGGACGGCCATGATGCGCGACTACGTCCGGCTCGTCCGGCGGCACGGCCGGGGCATCCCGGTCAGCATCGACAGCGGCTCGACCGACGTCCTGCGGGCCGGCCTCGAGGCCTGGTACGAAGAGGGAACGACCGGCCTGGAGCCGCCCCTCCTGAACTCGGTCAAGACCTACACCATGGACGAGCTTTTACCCCTGCGGAACCGCTACCCGTTCCGGTTCATCGGGCTCCTCGTCGACGACAAGACGGGCGGACGCGACGGCGTCTACAGCGTCGAGGAACTCCACGCGCTGGCCCGCGTCCTGCTCAGGGCGGCGGTCGACCGCTACGGCTTCGCGCCCTCCGATAT
>JAFGBC010000219.1 GCA_016933355.1 Candidatus Aminicenantota bacterium | reverse complement strand
GCCTCGGTCCAGACCGGGCCCCGCCCCTCGCGGAAAAAGGCCAAGGACTTGAGGTAATAGAGCAGCGGCTGGGAATGAGCGCCCGGATCGCCCGCTTTCTCGAAATAGCGTCCGAAGCTGAGGACGGAATCGAGGATCCCCCGCGAGTGGCTCAAGAAGGAAGAGTAGAGAAGCGCGGCCGGGGCCGCGAACGCCGCGACGCCGGCCGCGAGCTGTCGGAGCCTCGTTCCCCTCGGCGGCTCGACGAAGACCGTGTCCGGGCTGCGCCGGGGCTTGGCGAAGACGAGGGCGGCGCCGGCCGCCGCGAAGAGGAGGACCGACGTCTCCTTGGTGGCGAACATGAGACCCGCGAACAGCCCGGCCGCCGCGCTCCATCCGGGAGACCGCCCGGAGGCGGCCCGCCACAGCGAACCCAGAAATCCGACCCCGAACGCCATGAGGAGGGTTTCCTGGATGTAGAAGCGTCCGTAGAAGACGAGGACGGGCGAGACGGCGGCGAGGAGGCCCGCGGCAAAAAGCGACCGGCGGTCGACGGCCGTCCCGAACAGGAGGAGGAAGAGGATCGCCGCCGACCCGAACAGGGCGGGGACGAGACGGAGAATCCGCTCGTCGAGCGCGGCCAGGGTCGTCCGGCCCGCGAGCCGGGCGACCGGCAGGCTCAAGTAGTAGAGGCTCGGGCCGTGGTGTTCGGCCGGGTCGTAGCGGTACTCGCCGGTCTCGAGAAGCGCGCCGAACTTGACGGCCTGGTTGGCCTCGTCGGGATGCATGGGGCGGTCGGCCAAGTCGGCCGCACGGAAGACGAGGCCGCCCAGGGCGACGAGCCCGAGCGCGCAGACAACGACCGTCCGCTTCATTTGGCCGGGAGGCCGTAGACTTCAACCTCGACGTAGTGGTTCATGTCGTTCGAGGTATTGCCGGAGCTGTAGAGGCGGACATAGCGGCCCTTGGCGCCCTTGGGGTCGATGAAGCGGCCGTCGTTCGTCTCGATGTATTCCTTGTCCTTGCCGGCGCCCAGCCCGGAGGAATTGTCATGGTCGTTGTTGAACACGGTCTGGACACCGGTCACGAAATCCTTGTCCTCGGCGACCTGGATGACAACGTCGCGATAGACGCGGGCTTGGCTGTGGTAATGCCAGACGAGAATCGCGCTCAAGATATGGCTCGCCTTGAGGTCGACCTGGACCCACTGCTTGGCCGGGCCGAGTTCAACGAAGTAGCCGTCCTCGCCCGACTTCTCGCCGTCGGTCGCGAAGCTCAGCTCGCCGATGACGGGCTGCATGTCGCTCGACGTCACCGGCTTGGCGAGCGAGAGGAGGACGGTCCCGGCCGGGACGTAGACCGGCCCGCGCGCCCGGCCGGTCACCGGCTCGAGGTTCGGCGTCTTGATGTTCCGGGGCGTCCCGATGAACATCGGCTTGGGAAGCTGGAGCTTGAGCTCGACCTTGGCCTGGTCCTGAGCCGGGGCCGAGCTTCGGGCCTGGAGCGCGACGCCGGCGGCGCTGATGACGGCGACGGCCGCGACGAGCGGGATGAGCTGCTTGTTCCGCATCGGTCCTCCTCAACGGTCGCTGACCGGGCCCTGGAAGAGGGGGCCCGGCCTCTGGGCTTTGTATTATATCAGAGTCCGGGAAGGGACCGGAATCGCGGCGGTCCTCATCGGACTTCGCTCAGGATCTCCCCGTTGAAGACCGAGGCGCGGCCGCCGTCGGCGACGACGAGCGCCCAGACATCCGGCCGGCGCGCGCAGAAGGCCTCGACCTCGGCCGTCGTCATGGCCATGAACGCCGTCGAAAGGGCGTCGGCGACCGCGGCCGAGCGGTGAGCCGCCCAGGCGGCGATGTGCCCGCCGGCGGGCGCCCCCGTCCGGGGGTCGAAGACATGGGCGCCCTTGACCTCGGTCCCCGAACCGCTCAGCGCCATGTCCCGGAGCAGGACGGTCCCGGGAACGCCCCGGCCCGCCCAGGGTCCGCCCACGCCGGCCGGCCAGCCGTTCGACTCGCCGAACGGTCCCGGCCCGACCGCAAGGACGGTGCTCGTCCCGGCGTCGAGGAGAGCCCGCTCGACCTCCCATTCGGAGAGGACGGCGGCGGCTTTCTCCAGGGCGTAGCCCTTCCCTATCCCGCCCGGGTCGATGTCGACCGGCGGTGGCGGCGGATCATCGCCCCAAGCCGCCCCGGCGCCGAAACGGATTTCGAACCCGCCGGCCGCGGCGACGATCTCCCATCCGAGCATGGCGGCAGACCGGAAGCGGACGTCGAACGCGCCGCCGGTCTCACGATGGACCTCCTCGGCCGTCCGGAGGCACTCGACGGTCTCGACCCCGATCCGCAGCGATTGGCCCGGACGGAGGCGGTTGATGCGCCCGATATCGCTCCCCGGGTCGAAGCGGCTCAGGATGCGCTCGATCCGGTCGACCTCCCGGAAGACGGCGGCCGCCGCCTGGCGCGCTTCGTCTTCGTCCAGGCCCGCGACCGCGACCGAAAAGGCCGTGGACATCGCTTCGTGGCCGAAGCGGAGAACGGACGCCGGCGCGGACATCTTCGGTCGTCAGGCGCCTCGCGGAATGAGGTCGAAATCCGCCCAGGCGATCGCCGCCAGCGTCGCTGCCAGCGCCGCGTAACGGTGGACGGCGATGAACAGGAGCTGGGCCGAGTAGACGAACCAGGGCAGCATCGACAGGAGCGCCGTGACCGTCAGGACGAGCCCCGCGGCCGCGAACACCCAGAAGGCGACCGCACGCGCCGCCGGGACGGGCACGAGCTTCAGGACCGGGCAGATCAGGCACTGGACCGCTACCCGGCCCTTGTCCGGCTCAAAGCCGTAGCGGCGCGCCCGGAGGACGATGACGGCGGCCAGGCTGACCGCGAACAGGGCTCCGGCCATGACATGGAGAAGAAGCGGAACGCCCCACAACCCGCGCGGGACGAAGATCGCGTAAACGAGGCCGCTCGCCGCCAGATAGCCGAAGCTCAGGGCGAGGGCCCCCCAGACCCAGGCGCGCCATCCGGGGTAGTTGCGCTTGAGCCAGGCCTCGACGGTCTTGCCTGCCCGTCCGGCGAAGCCCGGCCGGAAGGCCTGGATGAAGCGCTCCTGGAGCCAGCCCCGGTAGCGGTTGAGATGAAAGGGCTCGGGAATCCGGCTCTTGGGCGCGACCGCGGCCTGGAAGCGGAAGAGGCTCAGCCGGAAGACCGCGGCGGCGAGGGCGAGGAGGGCGATGATCCTGAAAGTCATGGCGTTCATCTCCTCTTGTCCAGGAGGCCGGACAGGCGGCCCAGCGCCAGGCCCGCGGCCAGGAGCAGCATGAGGCCGACGACGGCGGCCGCGCCGGCCAGGACCAGCTTGAGGGCGGGCCGGCCCAGAAAGCTGGCGCCGAAGGCCCGGTGGAAGAGCCCGCCCACCTTCATGAAGGACGAGGCGGGCCGGCCGGCCGGCCGCGGGCCGACGAGCGGCCCCTCGGCCCGGACCGTGCCGAAGAAGAACGCGGAATCGAGGGCGTGGCAGTCCTTGCAGCCGTGGACGCCCAGCGATTGCCGAGCCGGCCGGACATCGTGGGCGAGCGGCCAGGCGACGTAGCCGGCCGCTTCGTGGTCATGCGACCGGAGGCGGCCGTCCGTCCCGAGCTCGTAGAGCTTGCCGCCCGAGACATAGACGGCGTCGCCGCCCTCCCCCGTCTCCCGGTCCGCCGCGGCTTCGTTGAGCGCGGCTAGAGCGAGGGCGACCTGCTCCTCGGTCAACGCGGCGTCCTTCCCGGCGACCGAGGCCAAGGTTCGAATCTCGAACTCGGAAAGGAGCGGGCGGACCGCGTCGCCGTCGAGACAGCCGAACACGGGTTCGGCCGCGGCCGCTCCCGCGCGTTCGACCTTGTCCAGATAGCCGTCGGTGATCTTATAGACGACGTTCTTGACCGCGAGCGCCGGAGGTCCCGGGAGCTCCGTATCCGCCGCGAGCGCTTCGAGAATCCGCTGAACCTTCGCCTCGGCGTCGGGCTGAGGCTCGGCCGACTCCGGGTCGATGTCCGGGACGAGCGGTGCCGGAGCGCCGTCCGGACCGACCGTCCAGAACAATCCCTTCGCGCCTGGCGCGGGCTTGACGGCCGAAGTCGTCAGGACCGCGTCGACGTTGAGCTCGAAGCCGGCCCCGTCGAGGGCGAGGACGGC
The DNA here is from genome assembly GCA_016933355.1 of Candidatus Aminicenantota bacterium. GTDB lineage: Bacteria > Acidobacteriota > Aminicenantia > Aminicenantales > JAFGBC01 > JAFGBC01. The sequence goes on along the minus strand of JAFGBC010000219.1, from coordinate 288 downwards.
CCGCTCGCCTTCGCCGAGCGCCCCCGTCAGGAAGGAGAGGACGCGCGACGCCCGTTCGGGGGGGGTGAAGACCGGGCCGGCCGCGGCCAGAACCGCCTCCGGCGTCAAGGGGAGGATCGTCCCGTCCTTCAGGCGGCGCGCCCAGAAGGCGGGCCAGACGATGCGGTGCGGCGCCAGCTTTTTCCGGTCGTCGCGGAGAAAGACCGGCTCGAACACGGCCGGCAGGTCGGTCGCCCAGCTCGCGATCCCGAAAATCCCCAGCCGGTTGGCCCGGGCCGTCCGGACCCG
>JAFGBC010000218.1 GCA_016933355.1 Candidatus Aminicenantota bacterium | reverse complement strand
CGGGTGCTTCCCGACGTCCTGGGCAACCTGACCTTTCTCTTCCTGCTCGTCTACGCCGTCACCGCCGGCCGTCGGCTCCTCGCCGGCGGGCCGGTCGTCCAGCAGGTCCTTTGGTTCGGGGAGCCCGTCCACATCCTGCTCGGGCTCGACGGGCTCGCCTTGTTCATGTTAGCGGCGGTCGCTCTGGTCAGCCTCGGCGCCGGCCTGTTTTCGGTCGACTACATGGAGCACATCGGCGCCAAGGCGAACTTTTACGCGCTGTTCCTGATCATGGTCGCCGGCATGAACGGCCTTGTCTTGGCCACCGACCTCTTCCAGGTCTACCTGTTCCTCGAGGTCGCCGCCGTCGCGTCCTACGCCCTGGTCGCCTTCGGGCTCGGCTACGACGAGCTCGAGGCGTCGTTCAAATACCTGATGCTGTCCGTGGTCGCCTCGGCCTTCATCCTGATCAGCGTCGTCGTCCTCTTCGGGCTGACCGGCAGCCTCGGCTTCGAGGCCGTCGGCCGCGCCCTCCAGACGCTCCAGCCCGGCCTGCCGGCCGTCCTCTGCGCGGCCCTGTTCATCGCCGGGTTCGGACTCAAGGCGGCCCTGATCCCCTTCCACGCCTGGCTGCCCGACGCCCACCCCTCGGCCCCGGCGCCGATCTCGGCCATGCTGTCGGGGCTCCTGATCAAGGTGTCGGGGATCTACGCGCTGACCCGGATCCTGTTCGGCGTATTCGGGCTCAGCCCTCTCCTGTCGAACATCCTGATGGGCCTCGGCATCCTGTCCCTGGTCGTCGCCGCCCTGCTGGCCCTGGGCCAGACCGATATCAAGAGGATGCTGGCCTATTCCTCGATCAGCCAAGTCGGCTACATCGTCCTCGGCATCGGGCTGGGAACGCCGCTCGGGATCCTGGGCGGTCTCTTCCACCTCCTCAACCATGCCGTGGCCAAGGGCCTCCTGTTCTTAAGCGCGGGCTCGATCCAGACCGCGACCGGCACCCGGAACCTGGACGAGATGGGCGGCCTGGCCAAACGCATGCCGTTCACGGCCGCGACCAACCTGGTCGGGTCGCTGTCGATCGCCGGCGTCCCGCCCCTGGGGGGATTCTGGAGCAAGCTGATCATCATCGTCGCCCTCGTCCAGGCCGGCCGCTGGCCCTACGCGGTCATCGCCGTCCTGGCCAGCGTCCTGACGCTTTGGTACTACCTCGTCATCCAGCGCAAGGCCTTCTTCGGCAAGCTCGAGGCGCGCTGGGCGGCGGTCCGCGAGGCGCCGTTCTGGATGACGGCGGCCACCGTCGGGCTGGCCCTGCTCTGCATCGCCCTCGGGCTCTTCTTCGCGGGCGTCCTCCGCGCCTGGATCCAGCCGGCCGCCGACGCCCTGGCCGTGAGCGCGTCCGCCATGCTCTCCTGGGGAAGGTAAGACATGACCGTCCAAATCCTCCTTCTCGCCGGCCTGATCCTGTCCTCGATCGCCGCCGTCCTGGTCAAGGACCTGATCAAGGCCGCCGTCGCCCTGGCCGTGGCCAGCCTGTTCCTCGGCATCCTCTTCTTCCGGATGGGCGCGCCCTACGCCGGCGCCTTCGAGATCTCGGTCGTGGCCGGGCTGATCACCGTCCTGTTCATGCTGACGATCGCGCTGACCAAGACGGGCGGCGACGTCGCGGAATCGAAGCTGGCGACGATCGCCTTCCCCCTCTTCTTCGTCGTCTTCCTGGCCGTCGACATCCTGGTCACCAGGGGCCTTATCAAAAAGCTGACGACCCTCCCCGCCGAGCCCGCCGCCGGCGTCTTCGGCGAGGTCCTCTGGAAGCAGCGGACGTTCGACCTGGTCGGCCAGGTCGCGATCATCTTCGCCGGCGTCCTGGCCGTCCTGGCCCTGTTTCGCAAGAGGAGCAAAGACACCGATGACTAGCCCCTGGACCCTCTACCTTCTGGCCGCGGCCGCCCTTCTCTTCACCGGGATCTACGCCCTGCTGACGATGCGGAACCTGATTAAGCTCTTTATCGGCGTCGAGGTCGTCAGCAAGGCCGTCAGCCTGGTCATCATCGCCACCGGCTACGCCAAGAAAAGCATCCTCGTCGCCCAGGGCCTGGCCATCACCTTCATCGTCGTCGAGGTCAGCCTCGTCGCGACGGCCCTGGCCATCATCATCAACCTCTACCGGCATACGAAGAGCCTGGACATCCGGCGGCTCTCCAAGCTGAAAGGCTGAGCCATGAACCCGATCGACGTCCTCACTTCGCCCGCGGTCGCCTTCCCCGTCTTCCTCGTCGCGGCCGTCCTCCTCTACGCGGCCGGCCGCCGGATGGCGCCCAAACCCAACAATGCCGGCGGCAAGCTCACGACCTACGCCTGCGGCGAGGATATCCCGGGGATCAAGGTTCAGTTCGGATATCGGCTGTTCTTCTTCGTCGCCCTCTTTTTCACGATGATGCACGTCGCCGCCCTGGTCATCGCGACCGTCCCCTCGGGCCGGATCGCGCTGTTCGCCCTGTTCTATCTGGCGATGATCTTCCTCGCCGTCCTGGCCCTGATCACGAGGAGCTAATATGCTGAAACGTCTCGTCCGCTGGTCGAGGATCAAGTCGCCCTGGATCCTCCACCTCAACTCCGGCGCCTGCAACGCCTGCGACATAGAAATCGTGGCCGCCCTGACCCCCCGCTTCGACCTCGAACGGCTGGGCGTCCTCCTCAAGGCCACGCCGCGGCACGCCGACGTCCTCGTCTGCTCGGGTCCGGTCACCCGCCAGATGAAGGACCGGCTCATCCGCATTTACGAGCAGACGCCGGACCCCAAGTTCGTCGTCGCCGTCGGCGCCTGCGCCATGTCCGGCTGCGTCTATCGCGGCTCCTACAATATCCTGGGCGGGATCGACCAGGTCATTCCCGTCGACGTTTACGTGCCCGGCTGCCCGGCCCGGCCCGACGCCATCCTCGACGGCGTCGTCAAGCTGCTGGGAAAACTCTAGTGTGAGCGAGACGCGCATGAACGACCAAGATCGAATGGACCGGATCCGCGGCCTCCTCGGGGAGAGGATTCTCGAGATGACGAACCCGGCCGTACGGAGGATTTTCCTGACGCTCGCCCCCCAAGACCTGGTTTGGGCCCTGGGCCGCCTCAAGGCGGACATGGGCTATTGGCACCTGTCGACGATCAGCGGGGTCGACCTCGGGGACGCCTTCGAATTCCTCTATCATCTCACCGACGACCTGCCGGGGTCGCTTCACGTCCGGACCCGAACCCCCAAGGCCGAAGCGCGGATTCCAAGCATCTGTTCCGTCATCCCCGGCGCCGTTCTCTATGAGCGGGAGGTCCAGGAGATGTTCGGCGTCGTCGTCGAGAACATCCCCGACAACAGGCGGCTCCTCCTGTCCGACGACTGGCCGGACGGGCAGCACCCGCTCCGCAAGGACTGGAAGCATGTCCGGCCCGAGGAGAAAATCCCCGGAGGCAAGTCATGAAGGTTCAAATTCCGATCGGCCCCCAACATCCGGCCCTCAAGGAGCCCATCGGCCTGCGGATGACGGTCGAGGGCGAGGTCATCCACGACGCCGACCTCCGCCTGGGCTACAACCATCGGGGCGTCGAGAAGGTCGCCGAGGGCAGGTCCTACATCCAGAACCTGTATCTGACCGAACGCATCTGCGGGATTTGTTCCCATTCCCACTCGACCACCTTCGCGCAAGGCGCCGAGATCCTCTTCGAAATCGTCCCGCCCAAACGCGGCCAGTTCCTGCGCTATCTCGTTTCCGAGTTGGAGCGCGTCCACAGCCACCTCCTCTGGCTGGGCGTCGCCGGCCACGAAGCCGGATTCGACTCCTTCTTCATGTACGTCTGGCGCGACCGAGAGATCGTCATGGACATCCTCGAGATGATCTCCGGCAACCGCGTCCACTACGCCATCAACACAATCGGCGGCGTTCGTCGCGACATCGACGAGGCCCAACGGACGAAGATCCTCGACCTGCTGGCCGTCCTCCGCGCGCGGACCTCCTTCTATCTGAACCTCGGAACCACCGAGCCGTCTTTCGTCGGCCGGCTGGCCGGCGTCGGCTACCTTTCCAAGGAGGACGCGATGAGCCTCTGCGCCGTCGGGCCGACGGCCCGGGCGTCGAACGTCCCGCGCGACGTCCGCAAGGACGACCCCTACGGCATCTACGACGAGGTCCCCTTCGAAGTCTGCACGGCCGACACCTGCGACGTCTTGGGGCGGACCGTCGTCCGGATCAAGGAGGTCCTCCAGAGCTACGACATCATGGAATACCTGCTCCGGAACCTCCCGGCCGGGCCGGTCGCCGTCAAGGCGCCGCGGCGGCCCAAGCCGGGAGAGATCGTCAGCCGGTACGAAGCGCCCCGGGGCGAAAACATCCATTACATCAAATCCAACGGCACGGACAAGCCCGAGCGCCTCAAGGTGCGGGCCCCGACCCTGGGGAACTACGCGGCGACGATCGCCATGCTCAAGAAAGGCTTCATCGCCGATATCCCCCTGATCTTCGCGGCGATCGATCCCTGCATCTGTTGTGCCGAGCGGTCGGTCGAGCTCGTCGACAGCCGCAGCGGCCGGCCCTCCGTCGTCCGCTGGAGCGAGTTGCGCCGCATGGCGGGCCGCCGCGCCGCCCGAGATTCCAAGAAGAGGAACGTGGAATGGCCGCTTTAAAACCCCTGCTCTACGTTTTCGTCTATCCCGGCCTCCTTTTCCTGTTCGCCTACGGGACGTTCTGCGAGTGGTTCGACCGCAAGGTCTACGCCCGGCTCCAGAACCGGATGGGCCCGACCCACACCGGACGATGGGGCCTCCTCCAGCCCGTGGCCGACTTTGTCAAGCTCATGGCCAAGGAGGATGTCGTCCCCGAAAAAGCCGACAAGGGGCTCTTCACGGCCCTGCCGGTCGTCGGCCTGGCCGTCGTCGCGACCGCCATGCTCCTCGTCCCCGTCTGGCACGTCAGCCCGACCGCCTCCGGGTTCAACTCCTTCTCGGGCGACATCATCGTCCTCCTCTACCTTCTGAGCCTGCCGACCCTGATCTTCTTCCTGGCCGGCTGGTCCTCGACAAACCTGTTCTCGACCGTGGGCGGTACGCGCGTCCTGACCATGCTCTTCGGCTACGAGGTGCCCTTGTTCCTGGCCGTCCTGAGCCCGGCCCTGCTCGCCGGCTCCTGGCGGCTGGCCGAAATCGCCGCCTTCTACCAGGCCCGGCCGCTGCTCCTCCTCGTCAACCTCCCGGCGTTCGCGATCTCTCTCGTCTGCGTCCAGGCCAAGCTCGAGCGGACGCCGTTCGATATCCCCCACGCCGAAACCGAGATCGTGGGCGGGACGTTCACCGAGTTCTCCGGAAAAAAGCTGGCGTTCTTCCGGCTCATGACCGACATCGAGCTCGTCGTCTCGAGCGGACTGCTGGCGACCGTCTTCCTGGGCGGCTTCCCGGGGGGGGTCGGATGGGGCTTCGTCCAGTTCATCCTCAAGACGCTCTTCATCATCTTCCTCCTCTCCCTGATGCGGGCGGCCACCTCGCGGATCCGGGTCGACCAGGTCGTCTCCTTCGCCTGGCGCTTCCTGGCGCCGGCCGCCGTCGGCCAGCTCTTGCTCGTCATCCTCCTCAAGGGGTTCATGCCATGAGAATCGGCGCTTTCATCCCCGAGCTCCTCCGCCACCTCTTCAAAAAGCCGGCGACCGTCGATTATCCGTTCAAGAAACTCTCGCCCCCCGAAGGCTTCCGCGGCACGCCTTACCTCCACCCCGAGACCTGCATCGTCTGCCGGGCCTGCGAGCGGGATTGTCCGGCCGAGGCGATCGAGATTGTCGAGCTCAGCGCCGCCGAGAAGCGCTTCCGGCTGACCATCCATAACGACCGCTGCATCCACTGCGCGCAGTGCGTGGACTCCTGCCCGACCGACGCAATGCGGATGGACGACAAGTATGAGATCGCGGCCTTTTCGCGCTGGGACCTCAAAGCCGCCTGGGAGTACGTCCGGGCCGTCGTCAAGCCCAAGGCCCCCGCGCCGGCGCCCGCGGCACCGGCCCCGAGCGCAAATCCGCCGTCGGACAACGGATAAGCGCCGGACCCCGGGGGCAAGTCCGGCCGTCAGATCTTCATCGGCATCAGGACATAGAGATAAGTCATTCCGTCCTTGGCCGCGGGCCGGAGAAGAGCGGCGCTGTTCTCGTCCTTGAGCTCAAAGCGGACGCTCTCGGCCGTGACCGTGGTCAGGAAATCCAGCAGGTACTGGGCGTTGAATCCGATCTCCAGCTCCTGGCCCTTGTACTCGACGCTGATCTCGTCCCGCGCTTCCCCCATCTCCGGGTTCGACGAATACAGCCGGAGCTTGTTCTTGGAGATCGAAAACTTGATTCCGCGCGAGCGTTCGGCCGAGAGGAGAGAAACGCGCCGGATGGCGTCGGCGATTTCTCCCCGCGATACGACCAGCGCGTTCGGGTTCTCCTTGGGAATCACCGCCTCGTAGTTCGGGAACTTGCTCTCGATGATCCG
>JAFGBC010000217.1 GCA_016933355.1 Candidatus Aminicenantota bacterium | reverse complement strand
CCGGCAAGCCGACGGTCATCGAGGCCGAGGTCGTCATACCCGGGCTCATCGACGCCCATACCCACCTCGGCGTCTACAGCGTCCCCAACGTCCAGGAGAACGAGGACGGGAACGAGATGACGAATCCGGTGACGCCCCAGGTCCGAGCCCTCGACTCCTTCAACTTCGAGGACCCCGCCCTGGCGGCCGGCCGCGCCGGCGGCGTCACGACCATCATCTCCCGGCCCGGGAGCGGGAACGTCATCGGCGGGACGAGCGTCGCCGTCAAGCTCAAGACCGCCCCGCCCGAGGCCATGGTCCTCGTCGAGGACTGCGACCTCAAGATGGCGATCGAGGGGAATCCGGTCGGGGTCTACGGCGAGCGCAAGCAGATGCCCTCCACCCTGATGGCCGTCTATCATCTCGCCCGCAAGGCCTTCCTCGACGCCCAGGCCTACCAGAAGAGCTGGGCGGATTACGAGAAGGACAGGAAGTCCAATAAGGACGCGACGCCGCCCAAGCGCGACCTGGGCAAGGAGAACCTGGTCAAGGCCCTCAAGCGCGAAATCCCGGTCCATATCCACTGCGCCACGGCCTCCGAGATCGCGAGCTGCCTCCGGCTCGCCGACGAGTTCAAGCTCCGCCTCAGCCTGGGCCACTGCTACTGGGGCTATCTCATCGTGGACGAGCTGGCCGCCCGCAAGGACGTCCATTTCAACGTCGGGCCGCCGATGCTCTTCAGCTACTTCGACGACCCGAGCCAATTCATGAACTGCGCGGCCGTCCTGGCCGAGGCCGGGCTCAAGGTCTCGCTCCAGACCGACGCCCTGGGCGGCGCCCAGCAAAACCTGCGCGAGCTGGCCGCCATCTGCGTCCGCTACGGGATGAAGGAGGAGGATGCCCTCAAGGCCATTACGATCCGCGAGGCCGAAGCGGTCGGGCTGGAGGGACGGATCGGGAGCCTCGAGCCCGGCAAGGACGCCGACCTCGTCCTCCTCGACGGCGAGCCGTTCGAGCTCCTGACGTCGGTCGCGAAGGTCATCATCGACGGCGTCGTCGAGTACGAGAACCCCGCGCTCGCGCCGAAGGCCGCCTCGGCCCTGCCCGCGCTCGAGGACGCCGCCGCCCTGATCCTCCCCGCCGGGTTCACTGGCGGGGGCGCCTTCGCCGTCAGGGCCGGCGCCGTGCTGACCATGGCCGGCGATCCCGTTCCGAACGGCGTCATCCTGGTCAAGGACGGGAAGATCGAGAAGGTCGGCCCGGAACTCGACGTCCCGGCCGGCTACGCCGTCGTCGCCGCGCCCGGCTGCGTCGTCCTGCCCGGCTTCGTCTCGCCGCGCTCGACGCTGGGCATCTCCTCGAACTGGCGGCGGCAGAGCTCGGTCGACGAGACGTCGAGCCCGGTCACGCCCGAAATGGAGGTCAAGCACGCCCTCGAGCCCCAGGCGCCGCTCTTCAACTTCGCCCGCCAGCTCGGGATCACGACCGCCCTCGTCACGCCCGGCAACAAAAACGTCATCGGCGGCCGGGGCGTCGCCGTCCGGACCGACGGGTCGATCGTGGACGAGATGATCGTCAAGGACAAGGCCGTCATGGTCTTCGGTTTCGGCCCCCAGGCCAAGCGTCCGAGCGCGATGCCCTCGACCCGGATGGGCCTGGCCGCCCTGCTCCGCGAGACCCTGGTCAAGGCCCGGGAGCACCAGGCCGCGATCGACCGCTGGGAGAAGGACAAGAAGGGAGCGCATCCGAGCGACCTCTCGCTCGAGGCCCTCCTTCCCGTCCTCAAGGGCGAGATGCCGGTTCTCGTCCACGCCGAGCGCGAGGACGATATCCGAACGGCCCTCCGCATTGCCGACGAGTTCAAGCTCAAGGTTATCCTCGACGGCGCGACCGACGCCTGGAAGCTGGCCGCCGAGCTCAAGAAGCGCGACATCCCCGTCATCCTCGACAACATCTTCCGCGGCATCGGCCATATCGAGGACGCCGGGTTCAACCCCCGCAACCCGGCCCTGCTGGCCGAAGCCGGCGTCCGGGTCGCCTTCAAGCCTGAGACCGGAGGCTGGATGGTTCCGGGGCCGGGCGAGGCGGGCGGCGATCCGCTCGAGATCGCGGCCTTCGCCGTGAGAAACGGAATGAGCGAGGAGGCGGCGCTCCGGGCCATCACGATCGACGCCGCCCGGATCGCCGGCATCGACGCCACGACGGGCAGCCTCGAGCCGGGCAAGGACGCCGATTTCGTCATCCTGGGCGGCGCGCCCCTCTCGACCACGAGCGTGCCCGAGGCCGTTTTCAGCGACGGGCGCCTCGTCTTCAAGAACGAGCCGGGACGGCGCCTCAAGCCGTCCGGACGCTGATCCGCGGAGAGTCCGCCATGCCAAGACGACGCAGGCTTTCGGCGGCGGCCGGGACCGTCGCATCGCTCGTCGCCTTCCTCGCCGCGGCCGCGACGTTCCCGCTCCCGGCTTCCGGCCCCGACGGCGGCCCGTCCCTCGCCCTGCGCGGCGGGCGGATCATGACCGTGACCCGGGGCGTCCTCGAGGACGGCATCCTCCTGATCCTCGACGGCCGGATCGCCGCCGTCGGCCCCTCCCTCGCGATCCCCGCCGGCGTCGAGATCATCGACATCCCCGATTACGTCGTCACCCCCGGGTTCATCGACGCCGGCACGAACCTCGGCGCGGCCGACCCGCTGGCGTCCGAGCGCGACGACGACGAGGCGACCTCGCCCTTGACTCCCCAGCTCAATATCCTCGACGCCCTGAACCCGGCCGACCGTCTCATCCCGGAGGCGCGCCGCTTCGGGACCGTTTACGCGCTCTGCGCGCCGGGCCGGGGAAACCTCCTAGCCGGGTCGAGCGCCCTCGTTCGCCTCGCGGGCGACGACGCGAGGGCGATGGCCCTCAAGGCGCCCGCGGCCCTTCACGGGAGCCTGGGCGAGACGCCCAAGCTCCGCTACGGGCCGAAAAACGTCTATCCCTCGACGCGGATGGGCCAGGCCGCCCTGCTCCGCCAGACGCTCATCGAAACGCAGGAGTATCTGGCGGCCCGCAGCGCTTACGCGGCCAAGGCCTCGGCCTGGGCGGAAAAGGAGGCGCGCGGCGATAAGCCGGAAGGCGATCGGCCCGTCCCGCCGCCCCACGACGCCCGCCTCGCCTCCCTCGTCCCCGTCCTCGAGGGCGAGCGGCCTCTGGTCCTGACCGCCAACCGTCTGGACGATATCCTGACGGCGCTCCGGATCGCCGACGAGTTCAGCCTCAAGCTCATCCTGAACGAGGGCGCCGACGCCCCCAAGGTCAAGGACCGGCTGGCCGAGCGCGGGATCCCCGTCCTCGTCCGGCCCCGAACGGCTTACCGGACGACGCCCGAGACGAAGGACGCCGCGTTCGAAGGCGCCGCGGCGCTCGCCCGGGCCGGCATCCGGATCGCCTTCCAGACGGGGTCGGTCCTGGCCCTGGGCGACCTCATCCCCCAGGCCCAGCGGGCGATCGCCCACGGCCTCCGCGAGGAGGACGCGCTCAAGGCGCTGACCCTCTGGCCGGCCGAGATCTTCGGCGTCGCCGACGTGACCGGCTCCATCGTCAAGGGCAAGGCCGCCGACCTCGTCGTCTTCGACCGCAATCCCCTGCGCGCCCCCGCCCGCGTCAAGCTCGTCATCATCGGGGGCCGCGTCGTCGATAGGGCCGACTGACATGAAGGAGCGCAGGACGCTGGAGAGCCTGTTCCGGGAGCGCGGCTTCAGGGATTTCCGCTGGATCGACCCCAAGGCGATCGTCGTCGCCCATTGGGTGCGGATGAAATGCCGTTTCGGCTGCGGGGAGTACGGCCGCTCGGCGGCCTGTCCGCCCGAGGTGCCCTCGGTCGAGGACTGCGAGCGGTTCTTCCGGGATTACGAGACGGCCGTCGTTTTCCATTTCGAAAAGGCGGTCGCCAGGCCGGAGGACCGCCATGCCTGGACGCGGACCATCGACGGGCGCCTCATCGACCTCGAGCGCGAGGTCTTCCTGTCCGGACGCCGCAAGGCGTTCCTCCTGCCGATGGACAGCTGCCTGCTCTGCGATCCATGCACGGGCCGGCGGGCGACCTGCAAGGAGCCGCGGCGGGCCCGGCCCACCCCCGAAGCCTTAGCCGTCGACGTATTCGCAACGGTCCGCTCGATCGGCTATCCGATCGAGGTTCTCTCCGATTTCGCGCAGACGATGAACCGCTACGCCATTCTGCTGATTGACTGACGGCGCGCGACGGGAGCGCTCTCAGCCGGCCGGCTTGTTCAAGAAGACGGTCTGGGTCGGGTAGGCGAATTCGATCCCCTCGGCCTCGAACCTGCGGAAGAGCGCCAGGTTGACGGCCTCCTGGACGTCCATGTAGACCATGTAGTCGGGCACGGTCACGAAGTAGACCGTCTCGAAGACCAAGGCGAAATCGCCGTAGGCCATGAAGTGAGAACGGTCGAATCGGGTCTGGGACTGGGCCTCGACGATCTCGCGAATCATGCCGGGGATGGCTTCGAGCTTCGCCGCCGGCGTCTGGTAGGTCACCCCGATCGTAAACAGCGCCCGCCGCTCGGCCATGCGCTTGAAATTCTTGATCCGGCTCTTGAGCAGGTCGGCGTTGGAAAAAATGATCTCCTCGCCGCTCAGGCTTCGGACGCGGGTCGTCTTGAGGCCGATGTGCTGGACCGTCCCCCTCAGGTCGTCGACGACGATGAAGTCGTCGACGACGAACGGCTTGTCGAGGACGATGGACATCGACGCGAACAAGTCGCCGAGGATGTTCTGGACGGCCAGGGCCACGGCGATGCCGCCGACGCCGACCCCGGCGACCAGGGCCGTGACGTCGATGCCCAGGTTGTCGAGCACGACGAGAAGAGCGACAGACCAGAGGGCGACGCGGCCGATAAACTTCAACGCCGAAAAGACGGTCAGGCCGGCCTTGTCTTCCTCTCCCTTCTTCCTGCGCGAGCGGGCGATCCAGAAGTCGAAGACGGCGATCCCCCAGACCACGCCCTGGAGAACCAGGGCGATGACGGCCAGCTTTTCCAGGAACGTTTTAAGCGGGACGGGCAGGCTGAGGACCTGGGAGGCCGCGCAGAGAGACACGGTCAGCAGGACGTAGAGCTTGATGCATCCGAAGAGGTCGGCGGCCAGGTCGTCGAGATCATTGGCCGTCCTCCGCGACAGGGCCGCGAGCCTGCGATGGACGAGGCCCTTCAGGAGGCGGAGGGCGGTGAAAACGACGACGAGGACGCCCAGGGCGATCATCCAAGCCTGGACCGTGTTGTGATAGAAGACGGTCTCGAGGAACGGCATGCCGGCCTCCTTGGGACTGATATAGCATGGCCGGCGAGGCGTGTCAAAAAACGGCGAGGACGAAGGTGGCCGGTGCGCGGACCGAGATCAGGGCGAAGGGGCCTCGTCCCGCCCCGGCCGAAACTGGGTTTCGTATAACGACGCGTAAAGCCCGCCCCGGGCCAGAAGCTCCCCGTGCGTCCCCCGCTCGACGAGCCGGCCGGCTTCCAGGACCAGGATCACGTCCGCCGCCAGGATCGTGCTCAGGCGGTGGGCGAT
>JAFGBC010000216.1 GCA_016933355.1 Candidatus Aminicenantota bacterium | reverse complement strand
TCGGCGTCATCCCCCAGGAGCAGCTCGAGAAGGGGGGTCCTCCGGGCCATGCGAACGCGCCCCAGCTTAGGCGCTTGGGGATGGAGGACGCGGCCCCGGCCAATCGGGCCTCCGCCCCGGGGGGCGCTCAGGTCGACGGCATCTCGCCAGCGGACGTCGAGCGGGACCGAAAGGTCGGCCCGTGCCAGGACGGCGCCGCCCTTGGAGCGCGGGTAGTAGACGAGCCGGGCCTGGGACTTCATCCCGGCGACCGTCAGGAGAGCCTCCTGGGGCGGAGAGGCGGATCCCGGCGTCGGCTCGAACACGAGATCGATGCGGTTCGAGTTCATCGGGCCGGAGCCTCCTTTCCCTTGAGGACGAGCTGAATCCGCCTCAGCACCGGGTCGACGGCGGCGACCTGAACCCGGACGCGCTCCCCGAGCCGAAAGACGCGCTTGTTGCGCCGCCCGACCATCCGCGTCTCGGAGCGACGCACATAGTAGTCGCCGTCGAGGTCGGGATAGGCGATCAGGCCCTCCACGAAATAGTCCGTCAGGGCGACGACGAGCCCGGCCTTGTTCATATCGACGATCAGGCCTCCGGTTTCCTCTCCGAGCCTCCCGCGCAGGAAACGGAAGATGCGCCAGACGACGAGGTCCCGCTCGGCCTCGTCGGCGCGGCGTTCGCGCTCCGAGCAATGGAGGGCCAAAGCCTCGAGCCCGGACGCCTTCTTCCTCTCGCCGGCCAGGACGCGGCGGAGGACGCGGTGAACGACGAGGTCGGGATAGCGCCGGATGGGGGAGGTGAAGTGCGCGTAGTCCGTCTTGGCCAGTCCGAAGTGGCCCGCGTTCGTCGCGCTGTAGGCCGCGATCCTCAGGGCGCGCAGGACGAGGAAGTGGATGACCTTGGCCTCGGGCCGCCGCTCGGCGGCGCGCAGGACGGCTTGGAGGTCCTTGACCTTGACCTTGGCCGCCGGGGGCAGCTCCAGCCCGAACGAGGTCAGGGTCTCGCGGAGCTTCTCGAGGTCGCTCCGGACGGGGGGCGGGTGGACGCGGTACAGAGAGGGATAGCCGCGCTCGGCGACATGGTTCGCCACGGCGACGTTGGCCGCGACCATGAGGTCCTCGATCAGCTCGTGCGCTTCGTTGCGCTCGGCCGCCACGACGGCGGCGAGCTTGCCCCCGCTGTAGACGAGCTCGGGCTCGATCAGGTCGAAGTCGAGGCTGCCCGCCTCCATGCGCCGCTGCCTTAGGGCCCGGGCGGCCTGCCGCAGCCGCTCGAGATGGGGGACGAGGGACGCGTAGCGGCGCCGCTCGCCGGCGTCGCCCTCCAGGATCCGGAAAACGGAATCATAAGTCATGCGCGCCTCGGTCCGGATCAGGGAAGGCGCGAAGGCGGCGTTTAAAACCTCGCCCGAGCCGTCCAGCTCGAGGAGGACGGAGAACGCCAGCCGGTGACGGTTCGGACGCAGGCTGCAGATGTCGTTGGACAGCCGCTCGGGGAGCATGGGCAGGGTCCGTCCCGGGAGGTAAACGCTGGTGGCGCGGTCGAGGGCCGACCGGTCGAGCGCGGTCCCCGGACGCACGTAATGGCTCACGTCGGCGATGTGGACCCCGACCAGGAGGCGCCCCTCCCCGAGGTCGCGGGCCGAAACGGCGTCGTCGAAATCCTGAGCGCTCTCGCCGTCGATGGTCAGGGACGGCCAGTCCGTGAAGTCCCGGCGGCCTAGCGTGTCCTCGGGAATGCGAACGTCGGGGGCGGCCTCGGCCTCGGCGAGAGCCTCGGCGGGGAATTCGGCCGGCAGGGCATACTTGCGGAGGACGGTTTCGATGTCGACGCCGGGCGCCTCCGGATCGCCCAGGACGCGGGCGAGCGTCATCCGGTCCCGCTCGACCTCGACGATCATGCCCGGCGCGGGCGACAAGCCGGCCCGCGAGGCGATGGGAAGGTCGTCTTGAGCGGGAACGTCCAGCGGCTGGAAATAGGGGCGCCCCATCCGCTCCCGGTAGACGCCGATCCGCCGCGTCGAAGCTTTGCGGACGATCCGGACGACCCGCCCCTCGGGTTTGCCCTTGAGCCCCTTCTCGATCACCAGGACCTCTACGGCGTCGCCGCGCAGCGCCCCGGACGTATAGCGGGCGGGGATGAACAGGTCCTCGCGCGACTTGTCCTCGAAGCTCACGAACCCGTAGCCGCCCGCGGCCGGGACGAAGACGCCGTTCTCGACCTGGGAACGGGGCGGGGCGGAGTAGCCGTCGCGGACGCGGTGGACGAGGCCGCGCGACTCGAGCTCCTTGAGCGCCCTGGCGAGACGGGGTTTCTCCGAGGCTTTGCAGCCGAGCTCGCGGGCGATCCGGGCCGGGCTCAGGCGCTCGTTCCTCCGGGCAAGAATCCTCAGGATGCGTTCTTTCATGAGCGGGTCGGCCGCCTTCAGGACGTCAGTAATAGTAGAAGGAGAAATAGGGAATCTTGTATTTCTCCCGGAGATGCTTGATGAGCCGGAGGTGGAAGATGCGGAGGACCTCGTCGGGCGGCCGTCCCGGGTAATCCCTGATGGCCGCCTCACGGAGCGCGATCTTCTCGTCGTGGCCGCAGTGGCGGAGGAGGAGCTCGTCGACCCGCTCATCGAGCTCCTCGAACAGGGCGTCACCCGTCTCGCGGTTGGCGAGCAGCTCCTGGGCCCGCCGGTAGATCCCCTCGAGGTAGGGGACGGCGGGCGGAAGAGGGTCGAGGAAGCGGACGACCTCGGCGTGCACCCGGAGACGCGGGTCCTCGGCCGGTCCGCCCTTCTTGACGCGGCGCTTCCCGACCCTCCGCTCGCGGTGGAGATCGAGGCTCTTCTTGACCATCGGCGCGCAGCCGCGCAAGGCCTGGATCTTCTTGCGGACCGAACCGCGGCCCGGCTCGAACGCCTTCTCGATGCCCTCGAGCACGACCGGAAGCGGGATGCGCAAGCGCTCCCAGTCGGCGATCAGCGAAAGGTCCTGGGGCGACAGATAGAACGGCGCTCCCCGTCTGGCCAGGAAGGCCCGCGCGATCGCCCTGTAGTATCCGCTCCGTGCGCTATGCTCGCCGTCCATGGTCCCCCCTAAGGCCTGTTCCTTTCGAAGACGATCCGGAGCCCTTCCAGGACGAGGTCGGGCTCGACGGCCTCGATGGCCGGCACCTCGGGCGCGATCTGGGCGGCGAAGCCGCCCGTGGCCACGACCTTGGGCTTCGGGCCCGGACCGAACTCCCGGCTGATCTCGGCGATGATCGTCCCGATCAGGCCGACGTAGCCGAAGTACAGACCGGACTGCATGCTGGCTACGGTCGTTTTCCCGATCGCGCGCGCCGGCTTGCGGATCTCGATCCGGGGAAGCTTGGCCGTTTTTAGGTAGAGCGCCTCGGCCGAGATCTGGATGCCGGGCGCGATGGCGCCGCCCAGGTATTCGCCCTTGGCCGAGACGGCGTCGAAGGTCGTCGCCGTCCCGAAATCGACGATGATCGCCGGCCCGCCGTGCTTCTCGAAGGCGGCCAGAGAGGCGACGATGCGGTCGGCCCCCACCTCGAGCGGGTTCTCGTACAGGATGGGCATGCCCGTCTTGAGTCCGGGCCCGACGACGAGCGCCCGGGTCCGGAACAGGTCAAGGCTGAGCGTTTGAAAAACGGGGGTCAAAGGGGGGACGACCGAGGAGATGATGGCGGCCGTCACCGCCGACGGCTCGATCGCCGCGAAGCGGAGCGCGCCGAGGATGTCGAGGCTGTATTCGTCGCAGGTTTTCTCCCGTTCGGTCCGAAACCTCCAGGTCCGGCGCAGGGCCTTGGCCTCGAACAGCCCGACGGCCACCGTCGTATTGCCGATGTCGAGAGCCAGCAGCATGGGCGCCTCCCTCCCCCTCTCAGCCCGCGTCCTCGACGGTGACCTCTTCGGCCGAGTAAAAAGCCGACCGGCCGTCGGGAAGCTCGAGGACGAGCCCGCCCCGGTCGTCGAAGCCGGCCCATCGGCCCCGGACCGCCTCGCCGTCGCCGCGGCGCAGGGTCAAGACAGCTCCCGCCCCGAACGACGACGCCGCCCTGTAGGCTTCGATGAGCTCGCGGGACCGCCCGTCCCGGAAAACGGCGTAGCGGCGGTCGAGCCCTGCCCAGACGGCCGAGGCGAGGCGTTGGACGTCGCCGTAACGGCCGCCCGCCATGCGGAGCGAGGCGGCCTTCGCCCGGATCTCCTCGGGAAAATCGTCCGGCTGCTGGCTCAGGTTGAGTCCGACGCCTACGACGGCGAAACGGCCGGCGCCCCCGCTCCCGCCCGCTTCGCACAGAATCCCCCCGATTTTCAGGCCGCGCCAGACGAGGTCGTTCGGCCACCTCAGGCCGACGGAAATTCCGGCCGCGTCCAGGATGCCGTCGCGGACGCCGAGCCCGGCGGCGAGGGGGAGAAGCGAGAGATCGGCCCCGGGCGGCCTGAGGATGACCGACATATACAGGCCGCCGTCCGGGGGGGAGTGCCAGACGCGGCCCTTCGTCCCCCG
>JAFGBC010000215.1 GCA_016933355.1 Candidatus Aminicenantota bacterium | reverse complement strand
GAGAGAGAGAGAGAGAGAGAGAGAGAGAGTGTGTGTGTGTGTGTGTGTGTGATGACGGCCATAGGCTCGGGACGGGGAAAGCCCGCCCCGGGCCTATAGCTCTTACGGCTATTTCTTGATCGAATCCAAGATGGCCTTGGCCTGAGCCGCTTTTTCCGGGTTCGTTTCGAGTTTTAGGTAGGCTTCAAGCGATTCGGCGGCCTTTGTCATGTCGCCCGTGTTGAGGTGGACGTAGGCCATTTTAAGATAGGGGTCGGGCCAGTCGGGTTTGATCTGGCTCGCCATCGTGAAGTAACGGGCGGCTTCGTCGATCTGCTGGTTGGAGAAGCAGATCTCACCCACGTTGTAGGCCAGGTTCTCGTCCTGGGGGTCGGTCTCGATCGACTGCTTGAAGAAGGTCTGGGCCTGGTCGAGGTCGTTCTGCCGCAGATAGCAGAGCCCGATCGCGGCCAAGGCCTTGGCCTTCATGGTCTTGCCCATGGCCGGGTCGTCCTTGGAGCGCTCGATGACCGCGTTGTATTTCTCGACCGCCAGGTCGTAGGCGGCCTTCTCCCGGTGGCAATCGCCGATATTCAGGAGGACCTGGTAAACGGCCGGGTTCTTGTCGAGGAACTGCTCGAACATCATCAGCGCCGTGTCGTACTTGCCGTCCGCATAGAAAGCGTTCGCTTCGTCCAGGATCTGGAGGGAGGACTCATCCTGAACGAGCCCGGAGGCTTTCTCCACCTTCGTCAGCTTGATGCTCAGTCGGGGATTGCGTTCCAGCTGCCGGACATTGTAGCTGACGCTGGCGGGAAGGTAGCCTTCGGCGCTGGCTGTGATCGTCCAGTTGCCGCTGCCCATGCCGATGATCGACCACTCGCCCTTGTCGTTGGCCGTGGCTTCCTTCTTGACGCCGACATCCTGGGTGAATTCGGCCAGGATCTTCGCGCCCGGGATCGGGTTGCCGGCCAGGTCCTCGACGTTGCCGACCAGGCGCGCCAGCCCCATGCCCGCCTGGGCCGAGGCCGTCGCCGCCGTCAGGATGAGCGCGGCGCCGATCCAGGCCGCGGCTCTCAGCGTTCTCATAAATCTCATGAGGTCCTCCCGTCTTCTGTAAGTTTCATTCTATCAACAATTTAACTTTCTTTTCCGCCCGCGCGCCCGGGAAGAGCCCGGTCAGGACGACCGTGAGGCCGTATTCTCCCGGCGCCAGCTTGACCGGGATTTCGATGACCAACGACTCGCCGCGGCGCTTGAGGTACTCTTCCTCGGTCAGCGACAACGGGTGGGTTTGATGTTCGCTCCAGACGGCGGCCCCGGTATTGTCGACAGCGTCGGCCGCAATCTCAAGGCTCGCGTTGTAGACGCCGCCTTCGGCGTTCAGCCAGATATCTTTGTAAAGCAGGGTCACCCTCAAGACCGCTTCGCCCGGGCCGACCGCTTTGATTTCGAGGGGGACGTCCTCCAGCTTCGACGCCGGAGCGGCCGCCCGGGGCTTGAGATAGACCTGGGTCTTGGTGATCTCGCCGATCTGGGCGGCGCTGTCCGGGTCGAGCCGGTAGGTCCCCGTCCAATTGTCGTCCACGAACCGGACGGGGAAGAAATTATAGTACCAGATCTCGGTCGGCTTTCCGTAGAACGTCACGCCGCGCGGGTAGCTGAGGCGGTGATCGGGCGGGCCGAGCGTGATGTACAGCCGGCCCCGCTCGGTCAGCCAGCCCGGCGTCGTCCCCTCCTTGAACAGCCCCGCCGCCGCGTCGACGCGCGCGCTATACTCCAGCTTGAATTCGTTGACCTCGGTCTCGGGATCGCTGTCCCGCTTGGCCCAGAAGTCCTCGATGAAGGCGTTCCGCTCCTCGGCCGTCTTCAGGCCGACGAAGGCCGCCTTCTCGTCCTTTTCGATGATGTAACGGACCTTGGACAGGAACTCTCGGCTCTCGGGGTCGAGGGACTGGAGCGAGGGCCGCAGAAAGCAGCCCGCTCCCAGGACGACGACCGCCATCACCAGCCCACGGTTGATCCGCGTCATTTCCGCTCCTTCAGCTCCTTGACGGCGGCCCGGATCGCGGGCTGGTCGGCGTTGATTTCGAGGGATTTCTCGTAGGCGACGAGCGCCTCGGCCGCGTTTCCCAGCCTACGGTAGCAGTCGCCGATGCTGTTGAGGACGTTCAAATTGGTTCCCAGGCGCTCCAGGTACTCCTTGTAGACCTCGATCGCTTCGGCGAGCTCGCCCAGCGCCTGGCTGGATTGCCCGAGAATCTCGAGGAACTCGTATCTCTGCCGGTCGCGGACGAAGGACAGCGCGATCGGCTTGACCTGGAGATAATCCTCGGCGTCGAACAGGAACCGGGCGAAGTCCAGGGCGTATTCCGGTTCGGCCGGGTTCCGGCGGAAGGCCGCCTCGAGATAGCGCCGGGCCTGCTCGAAATCCTTGACGTTCCGGTATTGGAGGCCGAGGGCATGGAGGTTCGCGGGATCATTGTCCGGAGGCAGGGTCAGGGCCAGAGTCCAAGGCCGGACCAGGTCCGGCATGAAGCTGAGGTAGAAAATGGTCCTGTCCGAAAGCCGCTTGGTCCCGGCGCCGTCGTAGAGCGTAACTTCGAGGTCGTAATCGGCCGGGGTCAGGTCGGCGAGCGGGATCTGCTCCAGGACGTTTCTCGGGTCGGGGAGCTCGGACAGCCGACGGGTCGTCGTCCGGACCGCGGTCTCGCCGCGGAGGAGGACGAACTCCAGGCGGCCGGCGGCGCGCAACTCGTCCGTCAGGCCCTGGATCTGGACGAAAGCCGACAGCGTCTCGTTCCGGGCAAAATCGTTGCGGGTCGAGGGGACGAGCTGGGTGCGGCCCATCAGGAACGGCTTGTTCTGTCCGGCGTACTTCGAGTCGGTGTCGGCCCGGTTCGCCAGCAGGATCGGCGTCATCCGGAGCTCTCCCCGGCCGGGCACGACGACATCGGCCTCCAGCGAGGTGAACTCTTTGGAGACGGTGTTCTTCCAGAGGAGGCTCAGCTTGTAGCGGCCGGCGATGAGCGGCAGCATGTCCTGGAAAGAGAAGGGCTTCGGACGGATGGCCGTTATCTGGTCTCGGTTGAGCTCGACCGGCGTCTTGCGCTCGAACTGGTAGACCGGACGGCCGGAGGCGTCGGTCAGGCTGCCGTTGACCTCCAGGTTGGTCAGAAAGCGCCGGTCGAACTGCTCGAAGGTCAGACGGGACGGCTCGATCAGGTAGTGGACGTGGTAGAGCCCGGACGCGCTTTGGAGGACGCGGACGACGGCCCCGCTGTCGATGTAGTTGGCCGAATACTCGACGTCGATGATGTCCTTGTAGGAGAGGAGCTTGTCGGCGTAGGTATCCTTGACCCGGTGGCGGGGGGCGTTGGGGACCCTTTGATGGATCAGGGCCTCCGAGGCGATCGAGGGCGCGACCTGGGTCAGGGATTCGCCCTCGATCAGGGACAGCGAAATATAGGCGATCGTCGGCTCGATCTTCACGAGCTTGCCGTAGGCCGCGGCGTAGTCCGTCATGTCCCCGCTGTAATTGGGCATCAGGTACTGGGGACCGTACTTGATCGGGGTGTAAAGCTCGTATTCGCCGATTCCGTCCTTCTTGAAAAAGACGACGTAAAAGCCGTTGGGCAGGCCGTCTTCGACCCGGCCGCTGTAGAACCAGATCTCGACCGGGTAGACTTCGGACTGGTTTTCGAAGCGGTCTTTCGAATTCGGCTCTCCCAGGATGATGTAGATCCGTCCCTGGTCCGAGCGCCAGCCCGGTCCCGGCGAGCTTTTGCCGAACGTCTGGTTGGCGTAGGCGATCCGCCGCTCGTGCTCGACCTTGAACTCGTTCTCGGGTGTGGTCGGGTTCGGATCGCGCTGCTTCCAGAAGGCCTCGATGAACATCTCGCGCTGCCGGTCGTTCTCGAGCTGGAGGAAGACCTCCTTCTCCTTCGGGGTGATGATGTAGACGACGTCCTCCTGGAGCCATTTCTGGTAATAGGGACTGAGATCCTTGACGGACCGTTTCGCCTGGCCCAGAGCGCCGGCGACCGGGAGCAGAAGGAGGACCCCAAGAATGCGGGCAATTTTTTTCTTCACCCGAGTATTATAGGCCAATCGCCGGGAGGCTTCAACAACGCTCCCGACGGGCGGCCGGGTCCGGCCGGAGCCCTCCAACCCCTCAATCGCCGGCGGGGCGGGTCTTGGCCGCTCGGAGCGTGTCAAGAATCGTGTCCAGGTCCAGGGGCAGCGGCGAGACGAACTCGACCCATTCCTTGCGGACCGGATGGAGGAAGCCCAGGCGGTGGGCGTGGAGGAAGATCCTGGGCTCGTAGCCCTTGGCCTTCTTGGGGCCGTAAAGCCGGTCCCCGAACAAAGGGTGGCCGGCCGCCGCCAGATGGACCCGGATCTGATGGGTGCGCCCGGTCAGCGGCTTGACCTCGAGCAGCGCGAAGTCGTCGAACTGCTCCAGGACCCGGAAGTCCGTTTTGGCTTCCTTGGGCTTCCGGGTCCGGACGGAGTAGCGCTGGCCGTCCTTGATGTGCCGCCCGATCGGCCGGTCGATCCGACCGGACGCGGCGACCCGCCCCCGGGCCAGGGCCAGGTAGGTCTTCTGGACGACGCGCCGTTTGAACTGACGCTGGAGGTCGACGAAGACCCCCGGGGTGCGGGCGATGACCATGACGCCCGAGGTCTCCTTGTCCAGGCGGTGGACCAGGCCGGGCCGCTCGGGCGCGCCGACGGCGCGGACTTCGGGGAAGCGGTGCAGAAGGGCGTTGACGAGCGTCCCGGCGTGAACGCCGGCGCCGGGGTGGACGACGAGGCCCGACGGCTTGTCGATGACGGCGACGGCCTCGTCTTCGTAGAGGATCCGGAGCGGAATATCTTCGGGTTCGAGCGAGGGCGGCTCGTAGTCGCGAACCCGGACGTCGACGACGTCGCCGGGCCGAAGGCGGTACCCGGACTTGCGGACCCGTCCGTTGACGGCGACCAGCCCGTCCTCGATGTGCTTTTGGATCTGGGCCCGGGTCATGTCCCGGATATGGTCGACGAGATAAACGTCGAGGCGGAGGTTGTCCTCTTCGGCGTGGACGAAGCGGAACTCCCGGTCAGGCACGGCCGCGCCGCTTGAGAAGGAGGCCGAGGAGGATTCCGGCCGCCAGGCCCAGGAGGCAGAAGAGCTGCGGGTAGGACACGCTCAGGAACGGCGAGGCCCCCCGGACGAGGAAGGCCCGGTCCGGATGGTCGCCCCGGAAAAACTCGGTGAAATAGCGGATGACGGAATAGTTGATGATGTACAGGGCGAAGACCTGGCCGTCGAACCGCTTGCGGCGCAGGACGAAGAAGAGGACGAAAAAATTCAGGAGGTTGAGGGCGGCCTCGTAGAGCTGGACGGGATGGAGGCGCTGGCCGAGCGGGATCCCGGTCAGGTTGCGGGCGTACTCGCTGTGGAACGTGACGCCCCACGGCGCGTCGCAGGCCCGGCCGTAACAGCAGCCGGCTGCAAAGCAGCCGAGCCGCCCGAAAAAGTGGCCGAGGGCGAGGGCCGGGCCGATGATGTCGGCCGTCTTCCAGGTCGGGATCTTTTTCCTCCGAAAGTACCAGAGGGCGAAGACGACCCCGAAGGCCAAGCCGCCCTGGAAGACGCCGCCCGAGCGGGCCAGGCTCAGGAGCTCTCCAGGATAGCTCACGTAATAGTCGAAGTTCGAGAGGAGCAAAATCAGCTTGGCGCCGACGAGCGAGATCAGGATCGTGTAGAAGGCGGCGTCGATCAGCCGAAGCGTGTCGAGCCCCTGCTTTTTAGCCTGTGCGTAGAGGAACCAGAGAGCGAATCCGACGCCGAGCGCCATCATCAGGCCGTAGGTGTGGAGGGTCAAAGGGCCGATTTTGAACAGGACGGGGATCATGCCGGTTTCCTCCTGAAGACGACGAAAATCAGCAGGCCGGCGCCGATCGTGATGCAGGCGTCGGCGACGTTGAAGACGGGCCAGTGGAAGCGGCCGGCGTAGAGGTCGACGAAATCGACGACCGACCCGCGCGCCATCCGGTCCAGGTTGTTGCCGACCGCCCCGGCCAGGATCAGGGACAGGGCGGTCAGCATCAGCCCGTCCCGGCTCGGCGTCTTGACGAAATAATAAATAACGAGAGCCAGGGCCACGACCGAGGCGGCGGCCAGGACCCAGCGCAGGGCGGGGTTGCCGCCGTGCGACAGAAAGCCGAAGATCGCCCCGTCGTTCCGGCTGTGGACGAGATTGAGAAAGCCGGGAATGACCCGTCGCGTTTCGTAGAGGGCGAGGCCTTTGGCGACGGCGGCCTTGGTCAGCTGGTCGATGACGACCAGGAGGGCGGCGAGCGCGAGCATCCCGCCTTTGCGCGTCATGTCGCCCGTCCTTCCAGGACGCCGGCGCAGCGCGGACAGACGGTCGGAAAGGCGCGGGAGGAACCGATAGCGGTCGAGTAGGTCCAGCACCGCTCGCACTTGGCGCCCGGGGCGCGCCCGACCTCGATCGCGAGCTCGGCCCCGCTCCCCTCTTTGAGAGAGACGGCCGAGACGATGAACAGGGCCGGAAGCTCGGCCGCGTGCTTCTCGAGAAGATCCCGATCGCCCGGGGGCACGGCCAGCGTCACGGCCGCTTCGAGCGCGTTGCCGATCCGCTTTTCCTCGCGCGCCTTCTCGAGCTCCTTGAGGACCTTCTCGCGGACGGCCATCAGGGCTTCCTGCTCATCGAAGAGAACCGGGTCGAGCCCGGTCGCGTCAAACGTTGGAAACAGCCCGAGATGAACGGAGTCCGTCTTTCCCGGGAAGGCGGGCATCGCCTCCCAGGCTTCCTCGGTCGTGAAGGGCAGAACGGGCGCCATCAGGGCCAGGCTGTCCTTGAGGATCCGGAACAGGGCCGTCTGGGCCGAACGGCGCCGCCGGGAGGCCTTGGCCGAGCAGTAGAGGCGATCCTTGATCACGTCGAGGTAGACGGCGCTCATCGCGACGGTAAACAGCTGGTAGAGGCTGTGGAAGACGACGTGATATTCGAACTCGTCGTAGGCCTCGAGGATCCGGCGGCCGGCCCGGGCCGTCGTCTCGAGCGCCCAGCGGTCGAAGAGCTCCAGGTCCTCGTCCGGCACGGCGTCGGCGGCGGGGTCGAAGTCGTTAAGGTTCCCGAGCAGGAAGCGCCAGGTGTTCCGGATCTTGCGGTAGGCTTCGACCAGCCGCCGCAGGATTTCCTCGCCGAAGCGGGCGTCCTCCTTGAAGTTCAGCATCGCCACCCAAAGCCGGAGGATCTCGGCCCCGTTCTGGCCGATGATTCGGCCGGGGTCGATGACGTTCCCCAGCGATTTCGACATGGCCCGGCTCTGCTCGTCCAGGACGAAGCCGTGGGTGATGCAGGTCCGGTAGGGCGAGCCGCCCTTGGCCCCGACGCCGATGATCAGCGAGCTGTTGAACCAGCCCCGGTGCTGGTCGTGGCCCTCGATGTAGACGTCGGCGGGCCAGGGCAGGTCGGGTCGCTTCCCCAGGATGCCGTGGCTGGAGCCCGACTCGAACCAGACGTCGACGATGTCGTTGTCCTTCTCGAGCGCGGCGCTCCCGCACTTGGGGCAGACGGCCCCCTCCGGGAGCAGCTCGCGGGCCGTCTTGACGAACCAGACGTCCGATCCCCGTTCGGCCACGAGGCCGGCGACGCGGAGGGTGACGGCCTCGTCGGCCAGGACCGTCCCGCAGTCGGCGCAGTGGAAGGCGGGGATGGGAACGCCCCACTGGCGCTGGCGCGAGATGCACCAATCGGGCCGGCCGCTCGTCATGTTGGCGATCCGCTCCTCGCCCCAGGCCGGGATCCAGCGGACGTTGGCGATGGCGTCCAGCGTCCGGCGGCGCAGGTCCGCGGCGTCCATCGAGATGAACCACTGCTCGGTCGCCCGGAAGAGGACCGGATTCTTGCAACGCCAGCAATGGGGATAGGAATGGCGGATGACGGATTCCTTGAGGAGGCTGCCGTCCGCTCGCATGTCCTCGCAGATCGTCGTGTTGGCCTTGAAGACGTTAAGGCCGGCGTACTTCGCCACGTCGGGGGTGAATTTCCCCTCGCCGTCGACCGGCGTGTAGATGTCAAGGCCGTAAGCCGCCCCGGTCATGAAGTCGTCGTAGCCGTGGCCGGGAGCCGTGTGAACGGCGCCCGTCCCGTCTTCGAGGGTGACGTAATTGCCCAGGACGAACACGGACTCCCGGTCGATGAAGGGGTGGCGGGCCTTGAGGCCCTCGAGCGCCGCGCCCGGGAAGGTCGCCAGGATCTTCGTCTCCTTGAACCCGAGCTCTTCGGCGACGACCGGGGCGAGCCGCTTGGCCAGGATGTAGACCTCGCCGCCGGCCTCGACCGCCGCGTAATCGTGCTTGGGGTGAAAGGCGATGGCCAGGTTGGCGGGAAGCGTCCAGGGCGTCGTCGTCCAGATCAGGACGTAGGCGGTCCGGCCTTTAAGCGCCGGGGACAGACCGGACAGGTCCGACGCCACCTTGAAGCGGACGTAGATCGAGGGCGAGGTCTTGTCCTTGTACTCGATCTCGGCCTCGGCCAGGGCCGTCTTGCAGTGGAAGCACCAGTGGACCGGCCGCTTCCCTTTGTAGATGCTGCCCGAGGCGTGGAAGGCGGCCAGGAAGCGCAGGACGTCGGCTTCG
>JAFGBC010000002.1 GCA_016933355.1 Candidatus Aminicenantota bacterium | reverse complement strand
GTCTCCTCTCATTCGATTTCGCCGTCGAAGAGAGTTTACGATGGCCCGTCTCCTATGCCAAGTTGCGAACGTTACTGTACACTAGCTCTTCTCTGACAGACTCTGCTTAGCCGAGGTCCCCGGAGGGGCGCCTGAAAGGACAGACGGGCTTACGGGACCTTTCTTCTCTGCCCCCGATCAGAATTCAGAAGCGGCCCGAATTCATTTACGGATTCGGACGCCCTCCCCTATTTCCAGTCCGGCAGGCGGCCCGGCGTATACGGCGCGCCGACGGCGTCGAGCATCTTGTCGATCGCGGGAATATCCTCGGCCAGAAGCTTCTTCAGCGCCCCGCGGATGCCCGCGAAAGCCTCCTCGACGATGGCGAAGCTGTCGCGCTGCGATTTCGTCGGGGCCGAGGTCGACGTCCACTGCTCGCCGCTGATCGTGTTGATCCGCTCCGACAGCCCGGGTTCCGCGTCCCGGTCGGCCCGGCCCAGGAGGCGGTCGCCGTTCAGCGCGCGGCCGACCGCCGCCAGCTTGTCTTCGAGCGCGCGGACGGCGGCGAAGATCTCGCCGCTCGGTGCGGTGACGCTCTTGAGCGCCGTCCTGTACAGCCCGGCCCGCGTCCTCAGCTCCCTAGCGACGGAGCCCGCCGCGTTCACGGCGTGGGCCAGCTCACGGACCCTCTTCTGGAAGGCGACGAGCGCGGCCCGGTCCGGCGCCGGGAGCGAGACGTTCGTCAGCGCCTTGGCTTTGAACGGAACGGCGCCGGCCAACGGTTTGAGAGCGCCGTTCATCCAGAGCGCCAGCGAGACTTCATAATCGCCCGGAAGGGCGAACGTGCTCGAAGGGCCGGTCGCGGCGTTCCCGGAGTCGGCCGAGTTGACGGGATCGAGGTCCGCGTAACGAAGGTCCCAGACGATGCGGCGGAGGCCCTTGGCCGGGGCCGCGCGAAGCTCGCGGACCGTCCGGCCCTCCTCGTCGGCGATCGTGAACAACAGGTAGGGGTCCTCTTCCTCCTCCTCGGCCTTGAGCTCGTCGTAGCTCGGATACGGGACGGGCTTGCCGGCCTTGACCAGCTCGGCCTCGGCCTCCTTCCGCTTGTCGCGGAGCTTCTTCGGCGCGTCCTTCAAATAATAGGTGAACACGGCCCCGACGGGGGGGTTGGGGGCCGTGAAATAGCTCTCTCCCTGAAACCCCTTGGTCCGCGAGCCCAGAGTCCCGAGCG
The DNA here is from genome assembly GCA_016933355.1 of Candidatus Aminicenantota bacterium. GTDB lineage: Bacteria > Acidobacteriota > Aminicenantia > Aminicenantales > JAFGBC01 > JAFGBC01. The sequence goes on along the minus strand of JAFGBC010000002.1, from coordinate 2,410 downwards.
GCGTCTTTTCCACGAACATCAGGGCGTCCTTGACCGGGAAGATCGCGGCGTCCCCGGCCAGGGCCTCGTCGCTCAGCTCCCGCAGCGGGGAATAGTCGTCGAGGATGTAGAAGCCGCGGCCGAAGGTCGCGAGGACGAGGTCGTTCTCCCGTTTCTGGACGGCCAGGTCGCGGACCGCGATCGTCGGCAGCCCGCCGGAGAGCTTCTTCCAGCGCTTCCCGCCGTCGAGGGTCACGAACAGCCCGAACTCGGTCCCCGCGAACAGGAGGTCCTGGCGAAGGTGGTCCTCGGCCAGCGCGTAGACCGAGCCCCGCTCCGGCAGGTCGGAAGCGATGGGCGTCCAGGTCCGGCCGAGGTCCGCGCTCTTGAGGACGTAGGGTTTGAAGTCGCCCCGCTTGTGGTTGTTGAAGCAAGCGTAGACGGTTTTCCGGTCGTGGTGCGAAGCGATGATGTCGTTGACGTAGGTCATATCGGGGACGCCGGGGAACGACGCGATCCGGCGCCAATTCGCGCCGCCGTCCTCGCTGACCTGGATCAGCCCGTCGTCGGTCCCGGCGTAGAGCAAGCCCTCGGCCACGGGCGACTCGTCGAGGGCGACGATGTTTCCGTAGCGGGAGGTGGACTGGTTCTTGGCAACGGCGTCCATCGGCCAGACCCGGCCCATGACGGGCAGGGCGTTGCGGTCGAGTCGCCGGGTCAGGTCGCCGCTGACGACCGTCCAGGAGTCGCCGCGGTCGTCGCTCCGGAACACCTTATTGGCGGCGAAATAGAGACGGGTGTGGGAATGGGGGCTGATCAGCAGGGGCGAGTCCCAGTTCCAGCGGTAGGCCTCCTCGCCCTTGCGCGGCTTGGGCTGGATGCCCATGCTCTCGCCGCTCCGGCGGTCGAAGCGCGCGAGGTAGCCGTGCTGAGACTGGGCGTAGATAATGTTGGGATCCTCGGGGTCGACCGCCGATTCGAACCCGTCGCCGACGTCGGTCGTATACCAATCGGCGTTGACGATGCCGTGAGCGCTCGTCGTCCGCGAAGGCCCGCCCAGGCTGTAGTTGTCCTGGGTCCCGCCGTAGACGTTATAGAAGGGCGCGTCGTTGTCGGTCGTGACCTTGTAGAATTGGGTCACCGGCAGGTTGGGCATGTATTTCCAGGTCCGGCCGCGGTCGAAAGATTCGTAGACACCGCCGTCGTTGCCGTTGAGATAGTCGTCCGTGTCGGAAGGGTCGATCCACAGGGCGTGGGAGTCCCAGTGTTTGCTCTCGTCGCCCAGGGCCCGCCAGGTCGCGCCTCCGTCGTCGGTGACCTGGAGAAAGACGTCCATGGAATAGACGCGGTCGGGGTCCTTGGGGTCGCAGACGAGCTCCTGGTAGTAGTTGCCGGCCGACGTATAGCCGCTCCGCCGTTCCCAAGTCGCGCCGCCGTTCGTGCTGCGGTAGAAGCCGCCCTTCCGCTCCTGGCCTTCGACGATGGCGTAGAGCAGGTTCGGGACGACGGGCGAGACGGCCAAGCCGATCCGGCCTAAATCGCCCGAGGGCAGGCCGGCGACGGCTTTGTCCCAGGTCTTTCCGCCGTTCCGGGATTTATGGACGGCCGATTCGGGTCCGCCGCCGAGGTAGGTGAAGACGTGGCGGCGCCGCTGATGGGCGACCGCGTAGAGGACGTCCGGGTTATGCGGGTCGAGGTGGACCTCGCTGACGCCGGTATTCTCAGAAACGGTCAGGACGGGCGTCCAGGTCGCGCCGCCGTCGGCCGTCTTGTACAGGCCGCGCTCGCCGCCCGGGCTCCAGAGCGGGCCGTAGGCCGCGACATAGACGACGTCCGAATCCCGGGGGTCGATCCGGATCATGCCGATATGCTCGGAGGTCTTCAGGCCGACGTTCTTCCAGGTCGCGCCGCCGTCGACCGACTTGTAAACGCCGTCGCCGTAGGCGACGCTGCGCTGGTTGTTGTTCTCGCCCGTCCCGACCCAGACGACGTTGGGGTCCTTGGGGTCGAGGGCGACGCAACCGATCGAGTAGGAGCCCTCCCCGTCGAAGACGGGCGCGAAGGTCGTCCCGGCGTTCACCGTCTTCCAGACGCCGCCCGACGAAGAGGCGACGTAGAACTCGGATCGGTCGGCCGGATTGACGGCGAAGTCCGAGATGCGGCCCGAGGTCAGGGCCGGACCGATCGAGCGGAGCTTCAGCTCGCCGAGCGAGAGGTCGGCCAAGGGACCGGCCGCCGGGGCCGGCTTTTTCGCGTCTTTAGGCGCCGCGGATACCGCTACGGCCAAAGCCAGGGCGGCGAACACGGTCCAAACGAACGGGCGTGACGGACGGCGGATTGTCATGGAGTCCTCCTGATAAGGTCGGCGGGCAATCATCACGAGCCCCTAATGTAGTCGGACTCCCGGCCTAAGTCAACGAGCGGGCGCGGG
>JAFGBC010000214.1 GCA_016933355.1 Candidatus Aminicenantota bacterium | reverse complement strand
CGCTGACCGTCCGCAAGACGATCCGCCTCGACGTCGACCTCATGGAGGAGGTCCCCGCCGTCCCCTTGCTCTCCGACCGGCCCCCCGCCGCCGGCGATGACCCCGCCGCCGACCTCCGGACGCGGGGCTACAGACTCTCGCTCTTCCTCGACGACGACCTCATCTTGTCGGGCACGAAGTTTCCGCCCCGGAGCGCGGATTACCACATCGACCTGCCGCCGCTCTTTCCCGACGGCTACAAGCCCTGGCTCCCGCCCGACCGCCAGTCCTCGGTGGTCACGAACTCGGGCTCGATCCTGGACGCCCTGGGCGCTATCGCCGGCGTCATCAAGGACCTGCTCGCCAAGCGAAAGAAGGAGCCGTCCTTCCTCAAGATCCCCAAGACGAAGGAGCGCGCCTTCAGCTACCTCCGCTTCGGTCCGGACGGCCGGACACGCGAGGTTCGGGTCCGGCTCAGGCTCCAGTACTGAGAGCCTCCGCCGGCTTGAACAGGTTCACGGCTTTGACACGAAACCCGAATTGCGCTATCGTGATTCCGGGCGCCTTGGAAGAGGACGGCAAAGGAGGATGCGATGGCCGACGCCATGCCGACGCAAAGGGCCTGCGACCGCTTCCGGGTGCCCGGCGCCGTCGCCGGATACCGAATCCTCTCCTCCCGCAACCCGCGCAAGGGCTTCGACGAGGAAACCTGCCCCGTCTTCGACCTCAGCCGGGGCGGCTTGTGCTTCTGGACCCAAGAGCCGCTCGGGATCGACCAGAAGATCTACCTCGAGATCACGGTACCCGGCGAGGCTTCTCCGCTCGGCCTCTATGGGGCCGCCCGCTGGATCCGTCCCAACCCGGGCCTGGCCTATAAGCACCAGGTCGGCGTCCAGTTCAACCCCTACGGGGACAAAAAGGGCCAGAATTCTCCGGTGGCGCTCATTCGGCTGACCGCCTTGGAGGAGAGCTACGCGGCCCGCAAGGCCTCCATCCCCGCGCCTCCCAAATTCTGAGCGAACGCGCCTTCGAACCGGCTACCCCGAGCCCTTCTCCCCTTCAACCACGACCTGGGAATAGTCCGCCACCTCGAGCAGGAGGCGGGCGATCGTCTGGAGCAGCCCGACCCGGTTCTGGCGGAGCTTTTTCTCCTCGGCCATGACCAGGACCTTGTCGAAGAAGGCGGCCAGGGTCGGCTGGATGCGGAAGAGGACGGTCTGGGCCTGGCCGAAATCGCCCCGGCCGATCATGGGCCGGAGGTTGCCCTCGAGGATCGTGACGCTCGAGTGGAGGTCGCGCTCGGCCTTCTCCGCGAGCAGGTCGGGGTTGACCTTGGCGGCCGGCTGGTTGCGGATGATGTTGTTGACCCGCTTGGCCATCAGGATCATCGGCTCGAACTGGGGGCTGGCCTTGAGCTTGTCGAGAGCCTTGACCCGAAGCAGGGCGAAATAGAGGTCCTCCAGGCCGGGCCCGAGCGCGGCGTTGACGAGGTCGTAGCGGAAGCCCATCCGCTCGAAGATGTGGCGGAGGCGTCCCGCGAAGAAATCCAGGCAGTCGGCCTTGACCTCCCTGACCGGGCGGCTCAACCGGTCGCCGTAAACGGCCAAAACCTTGTCCAGAAGGCGGGGGAACGAGAAGGACAGCTTCCGGTCCAGGACGACCTTGCAGACGCCCAGGGCGTTCCGGCGCAGGCCGAACGGGTCGCTCGACCCGGTCGTCTGGACGCCGACGCCTAGGACGCCGACGATGGTATCGACCTTGTCCGCCAGCGACAGGACGGCCCCGGCCGGGCCGGCGGGCGACTCGTCCTCGAGCCCGACCGGGCGGTAGTGCTCGTAGACGGCCTGGGCGACCGCGGCCGGGAAGCCCTCGGCCCGCGCGAACAGCCCGCCCGCCCGGCCCTGAAGCGACGGAAACTCGCGGACGAGCTCGGTGACGAGGTCGAGCTTGCAGAGCTCGGCCGCCTGGACGGCGGTCTCTTTGGCCTGAACGGCGCCGATCTTGTCGCAGAGGTAAGCCGTGACTTTCTTGATGCGCTGGGTCTTGTCCTCGTAGCTGCCCAGCTTCTCCTGGAAGACGACCTGTTTGAGCGCCGGCGCCCTCTTGCTGAGCGGCGTCCTGAGGTCCTGCTCCCAAAAGAAGCGGGCGTCCTCCAGCCGCGCCCGCAGGACGCGCTCGTTGCCCTTGACGATGAGCGAAGCCGCGTCGCCCCGGGCGTCGGCGACGCCGACGAAATAGGGCAGCTGCTTCTTGTCCTTGACGACCGAGAAGAGATGCTGCCCCTCGCGCATCGCCGTGCTCAACAGCTCGAGCGGAAGAGTCAGATAGTCCTTGGCGAAGGAGCCGAGGACGACGCAGGGCGACTCGATGTCGGAGACGAGCTTGTCGAGGAGGTTCGGGTCGGGATGAAGCTTGGCGCCGAGCGGCTGAAGCCTGCTTTCGACCTGGGCCAGGATGGCGGACCGCCTTGCCTCGGGGTCGATGACGACGCCGCGCTCCGCCAGTCCGGCCCGGTAGTCCTCGAAGGAGCGGACGGCGAACGGGCGCGGGTCGTGGATCTTATGCCCGGTCGTCGTGTCGCCCGAGCGCAGCCCGGCCGCCTCGAAGGGGACGACCGCGCCGCCCAGGAGGCAGAGGAAGCCCTGAATGGGACGGGAGAAGCGGAAGGCGAGCCCGCCCCAGCGCATGGTCTTGGGAAAGGAGAGCCCGGCGATAAGGCCGGGCAGGATCCCCGACAGGATCTCGCCGGCCGTCTTGCCCCGCTCCGTCTTGCGGCGGCCGACGTACTCTCCCTTTTCGGTCATGACCGTTTCGAGGGCCTCGACGCCGACGCCCTGCGAGCGGGCGAAGCCGAGTGCGGCCGCCGTCGGCGACCCGTCGGGCGCGAAGGCAACCGCTTTGGAGGGGCCGATGACGAGCTTATCTTGAGTTTCCTGGGCTTCGGCCATGTCGGCCAGGACGACGAGCCTGCGGCAGGTCCCGCAGGTCCTGAGGGCCGCGACGGGGATCCGGGCGGCCGCGAGCTCGCGGCGCAGGCCCTCGTCCAGCTGGTCGAGGCCGGCCCGGACGTGGTCGGGCGGCATCTCTTCGGCCAGGATCTCGAGGAGGAATTCCATCAGGCGTCCTCGCCGGCCGGCGCGTAGCGGCGCGCGATATCGGTGACGACCGCCCGGATCTGGGCGATCATCTTGACCCGCTCGGTAACGCTGATGGCGCGCCGCGCGTCGAGCAGGTTGAAGACATGGGAGCATTTCAGGCACTGGTCGTAGGCGGGCAAGAGCAGGTTCTTCTGGACGAGGGACCGGGCCTCATCCTCGGCGAAGGCGAACAGCTTGTGGAGCTTGGCGACGTCGGCCTGGTTGAAGTTGTAGTCCGAGAATTCCTTCTCCTCGCGGAAGCGAAGGTCGCGGTAGGTCGCGTCGGCCGACCAGTCGAGGTCGTAGATGTCGTCCTTGCGCTCCAGGAACATCTCGAGCCGCTCCAGGCCGTAGGTGATCTCGACCGGGACCGGCGAGAGGTCCAGCCCGCCCGATTGCTGGAAGTAGGTGAACTGGGTGATCTCCAGCCCGTCGAGCATGACCTGCCAGCCGACGCCCCAGGCGCCGATCGTGGGCGACTCCCAGTTGTCCTCGTCGAAGCGGAGGTCGTGTTCGGCGAGGTCGATGCCCAGGGCGACCAGGCTTTCGATGTACAGCCGCTGGATGTCGGACGGGGACGGCTTGATGATGACCTGGAACTGGAGGTGCTTCTGGACACGGTGGGGATTCTCGCCGTAGCGGCCGTCGGTCGGGCGGCGCGACGGCTGGACGTAGGCGACCCGCCAGGGCCGCCGATCGAGGACGCGAAAGAACGTGTCCGGCGTCATCGTCCCGGCCCCGACTTCGAGGTCGTAGGGCTGGGCCAGGGTGCAGCCTTGTCCGGTCCAGTAGCGCTGGAGGCTCATGATCAGGTCCTGGAGACTCATGCTCATTCGGCCGGACGCCAGCGCAAGACGGGCTTCTTGACGGCGGCCGTCTCGTCGAGCCGCCGGACGTAGCTCGCGTGAGGCGCCTCGCGCAGGACGTTAGGGGACTCCTCGGCTTCCCGGGCGATCATCTTCATCGCCTCGATAAAGGCGTCGAGGTCGCGGCGGCTCTCGGTCTCGGTCGGCTCGATCATCAGGGCGCCGTGGACGATGAGGGGGAAGGACATCGTGGGCGGATGGAGGCCGTAGTCGATCAGGCGCTTGGCGATGTCGATGTTCTTGACGCCGCGCGCGAGCTGGAACTTGTCGGAAAAAACGCATTCGTGAAGGGTCGGCGCGTCGTACTTGAGGTGGTAGCGCCCCTCCAGGCTCTTGCGGATGTAGTTGGCGTTGAGGACCGCGATCTGGGCCACCTCGCGCAGCCCGTCCGGGCCCAGCGTCAGGATGTAGGCCAAGGCGCGAAGCACGACGCCGAAGTTGCCGCAGAAGCTGCGGACGCGGCCGATTGTCGCCGGCCGGTCGCCGTCCAGGACGAAGCCGTCCTGGGTCCGCGTCACGACCGGGACGGGGAGGAACGGGATGAGCTCCTTCTTGACGCCGACCGGGCCCGCGCCGGGCCCCCCGCCGCCGTGGGGCGTCGAGAACGTCTTGTGGAGGTTGACGTGGAGGACGTCGACGGTCATGTCGCCGGGCCGGGCGATGCCGGTCAGCGCGTTCATGTTGGCGCCGTCCATGTAGAGAAAGCCGCCCTTGGCGTGGACGATCTCTCCGATCCGGCAGATGTCGGCCTCGAAGACACCCAGCGTGTTGGGGTTGGTGACCATCAGGGCCGCCACGTCGGCGGTCATCGCCTGCTCGAGGCCGGCCAGGTCGATCAACCCGCGCTCGTTGGACTTGATTTCCTGGACCTTGTAGCCGCAGAGGTGGGCGCTCGAAGGGTTGGTGCCGTGGGCCGAGTCGGGGATGAGAACGGTCTTGCGGGCGTCGCCGCGGGCCTTGAGCGCGGCGTGGATGAGCATCATGCCGGTCAGCTCGCCGTGGGCGCCGGCCGCGGGATGGAGGGTGAAGGCGTCCATCCCGGTGACGGCGCAAAGCGCCTCCTCGGCGGCCTTGAGGATTTCCAGGTTGCCCTGGACGAGGTCGTCGGGCGCCTCGGGGTGGGTCCGGGTGAAGCCGGGCAGGGCGGCGACCCTCTCGTTGACCTTGGGGTTGTACTTCATCGTGCAGGAGCCGAGGGGATAGAACCCGATATCGACGCAGTAGTTCGTCTGGCTGAGCCGGGTGAAGTGGCGGACGACCTCGGGCTCGGTCACCTGGGGAAAGCCCGGGATATCGGTCCGGAGGGCGGCTCCCCGAAGCGCGTCGGCGCCGGCCGGGACGTCGAGCTTAGGCATCCGGATCGGCGCCTTGCTCCGGTCGCTGATTTCGAAGACAAGCGGTTCGCGGATCATCGGAGCGCCTCCTCGAGGGCCCCGGACAGGCGGTCGATGTCCTCCTTACTCCGCGTTTCGGTGACGCAGACGAGGACGGCGGTCTTGAGCTCGGGGTAGTCCCGGCCCAGAGGGTAGCCGGCCAGAATGCCCTTGGCCCGCAGAGACTTGTCGAGGAGCGCCCAGTCCCTGCCGACGTCGAGGACGAATTCGTTGAAGACCGGCCCGGCGAAGGGGCGCTTCGTCCCTTTGACCCGGGCCAGCGCTTCGATGGCGTAGCGCGTTTTATGGACGTTCTGAAGGGCCCAGTCGCGGAGGCCGGCG
>JAFGBC010000213.1 GCA_016933355.1 Candidatus Aminicenantota bacterium | reverse complement strand
TAGAGAAGCCTCATCCCCTCCGTTTTATAATCGCGCGCGATGACCAGACTTTTGTCCGCGCCGCTGGCGTAGACGTCGAAGAGGGCGGTCTCGACCAGAGTTGTCCCGTTCCAATCGGAGATTTTCGTCCGGACGCGGAAATCGCCGCCGGCTTCGGGGACGCGGAAGGCGTCGATGCGGACGAGGCGCGGGTCGGGCGTCTCCGCCGGCCGGGCTTCGTCACGGCCCCCCGCGGCGGCGAAAAGCGCGGAGACGAGAACCGGGGCCATCAGGCTTGACCTCAGAAGTGCCTTCATCTCGGCTTCCCCGAACCTCAGATGTGCCCCAGGGCGTCCACGATCCGCATCCGGGCGGCCCGCAGTGTCGGAAGGACCGAGGCCGCCGCCGCGGCGAGGACCGCGCCCAGGACGATGAGGGCCGTCCCGCCGGCGCTCATCCGGAAGGAGAGCGGGTAGCCGTCGGTCAGGCCGGGCGGCGGCGGCAGGACGATGGCCAGGGCGTTGAGCCCGCGCGTCGCCAGGAAGGCGACGAGGGCGCTCAGAACGCCGCCGATCAGCCCGATGAACAGGCCTTCCGACAGGAAGGTCAGCAGCGTCTGGCGCCGCGACGTGCCCAGGGCCAGGAGCGTCCCGATCTCCGGCGTCCGCTCGACGACGGCCATCAGGATCGTGTTCGAGGTGCTGAAGAAGATGATGAGAAAGAGGACCACGGACAGGAATCCGGTGACCTGTTCGTAGAATCCCTGGACCTGCCGGTAATACTGGGCCCGCTCGTGCCATTTCTTGAGCGCGACGGGATAGCCCTTGTCGCGGGCCAGCCGGCCGATGGCCTCATAGACGGCGTCGGTCCTGGACGTCGACGTCAGCGTCACCAGGAGGTGTTTGACCTTGGCGCTGTCCAGGAGAAGCCGGGCCGTCGCGAGCGGGACGACGGCCGCCCGCTCGTCGTACTCGGCGGCCGCCCCCGTGAAGGTCGCGGCCACCTCGAGGTCCATGGCGTTGAGGGCGCCCTCGGCGGTCGTGCTCATGAACGTGACGCTGTCGCCGGCCTGGACGCCGAGAGACCGGGCCAGGCCCCGGCCCAAGGCGATGACGTGGACGTCGTCGCCGCGGGCGGCCAGGGCGTCGTAAGTCGCGGCCGACATCCGGAACAGCCCGCGCATCCTCTTTTCCAGGGCCGGTTCGACCGCCTGCCCCAGGCAGGCCACGGATTTTTCGCCGTTGGACACCAGGCCCATGAAATCCACCCGGGCTTGGACGAGCGCGACGTCCTCGAGCCGCAGCAGGTCGTTGCGCAGCGCTTCGACGTCGTCCAGGCCGAATTCGAGGACCCGGGATTCCTCCCGGACGAAAAAGTCGCGGTGGAAGACCTGGATGTGCCCGGTTTCGGAGTGGATGGTCGACTCGCGCAGGCCCCACTCGATGTAGCGGGAGTGGCTGTCGACGAGGAGGAGACAGCCGATCCCGAAGGTCAGGACGAGCAGGGAGACGGCCGTGCGGCGCTTCTGCCGGAACAGGCTCCGGAACCCCAGCTTAAGGAAGATCACGGCCGGCCTCCGCCGTCCTCGACGCTCTCGACGCGGCCGTCCCTGAGGCGGACGACGCGGCGTCCCGCCGCGATGATCCGCGGGTCGTGCGAGGAAAAGAGGAACGTGACGCCGTCCTCGCGATTGAGGCGTTCCATGAGACCCAGGACGGCCGCGCCGTTCGCGGAGTCGAGGTTGGCCGTCGGCTCGTCGGCCAGAACGAGGGCCGGCGCCTTGACGACGGCCCGGGCGATCGCGGCCCGCTGGCGCTCGCCGCCAGATAGCTCCGAGGGCCGGTGCCGGAAGCGGTCGCCCAGGCCCACTTTGCTCAGGGCGTCCCGGACGCGGCGGCGCCGCTCGGCCCGCGGGCATCCGGCCAGGATCAGGGGGTATTCGACGTTCTCGAACAAGCTCAGGACCGGCACGAGGTTGAACATCTGGAAGATGAACCCGATGCGGTCGCGGCGGAGGCCGGACAGGCGGCCCGCGCCGCAGCGGACGGTGTCTTCGCCGTCGAAGCGGACGGCGCCGTCGGTCGGCTCGTCGATGAGGCCGGCTAAGTTGAGGAGCGTCGTCTTGCCGCTTCCCGACGGGCCGGCCAGGACGGTGAAATCGCCCGGCCGGACCTCGAGGTCGACGTCCCGGAGCGCCGCCACCGTCGCCTTTCCCAGCCGGTAGTCTTTGGAGACGGCGCGCATCTCGACGACGGGCGGCCGGCTGCCCCGGGCGGCTTCCGCGCTCACGTCGACTCCCGTTCGTCCAGGATCGCAGCGGCCTGGGCGGCCAAGGGCGAGCCCGGCGCGAGCTCGAGGACTTTCTTGAGGAGAGGCTTGGCGGCCGCCCTCTCTCCCCGTTCGGCCAGGAACCGGCCGTAATAGAAGGAATAGGCGACGGTGAAATCGGGAGGAAGACCGCCCGGCGCCCCGGCCGTGATCCGCTCGATCGCCCGGAAATCCTCCAGGGCCAGGTCGCCCCGGCCGAATTCGACCGGGATGAAGGCGCCGTTGACGGCGCGGACGAGGCGGACCTCGGGGTCGTCCGGCGCGAGGAGAACGGCCCTGTCCATCCAGGCGAAGCCGCGGTTCAGGAACTCCAGGCTCTCCAGCGACGGCCCCGATTCCTTGGCCTTCATCGTCTCGAGCGACCCGCGGTAGACGAGGGCCGGGGCGTTGTCGGGCTCGACGGCGAGCAGCCGGGAGAGATGGCGCTCGGCTTTGGCGACGACATCGGTCCGGCCGTCCAGGCCGGCCTGGTCATGGAAGACGCGGCCCAGCCGGAGAAGGAGCGCCGGATCATCCGGCTTGGCCTTGAGCTGATTCTCCAAGTCAGCGGCGCTTTGCCCGGCGAGAACGAGCGCTGCCAGGCCGAGCACGACGACGACGAGGACGATCCAAAAAAGCCATTTCGACATGATGAACCTCCTGGGGGAAGCCGGGCCTCCCGCCGCCCTCAAGATAGGGGAGGGAGAAGGTTCGCCGCACGCGATTTCCGACGAAAGCCCCGTTCGGCCGGATGAACGCCGGTTCTGCGGGGATGACGGAAAGGAGCGATCCGGGGGCGCGCGGTCCGGCCGACGGGCCCGGCGGTCAGGCGACCGGCTCGAAGCGGCCGCGGCTTCGGTTCTTGCGGACCTCGTCGGGCCGGTAGACGCCGCCGTTGATCGCGATGTAGACGCCGGGCGGCAGGATTTGGACGGCGGCCACGGCGCAGCCGACGTTGAAGACGGCGTCGCTCGTCTTGAACCCGGCCGGCTCCATCGCCCCGGTCAGGACGATGACTTTGTCCCGGACGTCTTTGAGCGTCTTGGCCGTTTCGACCATGGTGTCGGTGCCGTGGGTGATCAGGATGCGGTCGGACGGGGCGGCCCGGACGGCCTCCACGATCGCGCGCCGGTCCTCGTCCGTCATGTCCAGGCTGTCCTTGCGGATCATGGAAACGATGTCGTACGCGAAATTCAGGGTCAGATGGCCGAAGATGTCCCGAATGCTGGGCCCGCCGATCTGGTATTCGGAGAGCTGATCGAAATAGACCTTGTCGATCGTGCCGCCGATCGAGAAGATCGTGATCTTCACAGATACGCCTCCCGCCAGATCTCGAAGACGAGGAGCGACCAAAGCTCGTGGCTGAAGTTCTCCTTGCCCTGGAGGTGAAGACCGATCATCCGGCGCACGGCCGGGTATTCGAACAGGCCGCCTTCGCGGAGGCGGTCCTCGCTCAGGTAGTGGAGCATGAGCTCCTTGAGCTCCTTCCCCAGCCAGTGTTTGATCGGGATCGAAAAGCCTTCCTTCTTTTTATAGATCGTCTCCCGGGGGAGGAGGCGTTCGACCGTCTTCTTGAACAGCCACTTCGCCGTCAAGCCGCGGACTTTCCAGCGCCCGGGCAGGGCGAAGGCGTACTCGACGACTTTGTGGTCGAGGAGCGGGACGCGGGCCTCGAGCGAGACGGCCATGCTCATCCGGTCGACCTTGACCAGGATGTCGTCGGGAAGATAGGTCTTGAGGTCCAGGTAGAGCTCGCGGTTGATGCGGTCGAACCCGTCCAGGCGGCCGAAGAGCGAGGCGAACGGCTCGCGGCCGCGGAGGTCCCGGGCGCCGCCGAGGGCGTCCTTGAACGCCGGCGTGTAGAGCCGGGCCTTGCTCCGCGGCGATGCGAACATCATCCAGCGGAGGTGCCGCAGCCCGGCCGCCTGGTCGAATCCCGCGACGAAGCGGCGGAGCTTGTTCTTGGCCCCCTTTTTCGCGGGCGCCGGCCGCAG
>JAFGBC010000212.1 GCA_016933355.1 Candidatus Aminicenantota bacterium | reverse complement strand
GAAGTGCTCGGCCGTGACAAGGTAGGCGAAAGAGTCATGGTGGAACGAGCCGTGGACGAGATGCATCAGGCTCAGCCCCGCGAGGGAGAGAGCCGTCAGCGCCAGAAGCAGCTTCGTTCGGCTCATGTCCGGATCGCTATCTTATCACGGGGGAGATCGAGGGACCCAACCGAAAATAATTAAGTCGGGTGTCCCCGGAATTATCCCCGGCGCTTGCTCCCCGGACGGCGATACCCTAAAATCATGAAATGACCTTGAAGGGGCTTTCCCGGGACGCCTTGCTCCGCCTCGGATCTCCTCTGGAACGGTGGCTCGTCCAGGGCTGGTACGAAGGGGCGTCGGTCCCGCGCCGCTTCTTTTTTATCGCACTTTATCGTCACGGCTCCTGCGGGGGTCGGGTAAGGCGGCGGGACGGATACCTGTATCTGGAATCCGTCCTTGAAAGGGGCCGCCGGGGAGCGCCGGCGTCCACCCTCTTCGATCGAGCCTTCCAGGATGCGCTAACATCTCCGGTCCCGGACGCGGCCGGATCCGCCGTCGATCCTCAGGTTCTCAAGGTGTTCCAGGACGAATGGCGATCCGGCGGTTTGAAGGCCTTCCCTCCCGGGATGACGCGAAGCTCCGTCCGGCTGGCCGGGAATCCGTTCCGGGCCGCCTGGGACGACTTTGAGCTGTTCCAGGCGGGAGACGGCTTCGGCCTCCGCTTCCGCGAGGCGGGGACCGGGATCGCCTGCCGATTCCGGATCATCGCCGATAAACCCGCCCTAGACGTCGGCCCGCTCCTTGCGGCCGGGGACGCCGCTGGAGCGATGTCGGCCCGCCTCTGCTCCAGGCTTCGCCTTCAGGGCCGGAGGGGGAGGGCCGCGGTCTCCGGCCGGGCCTGGTTCGAGCATCAGTGGGGCGACCCGGGGCTTCCGGCGGTCCCTCCCGCCGACGGGAGCATTCGGGCTTGGGACCGCCTCTCGATTCAATTCGGGAACGGCATGGATTGGCTCGTCTTCGTCCTGAAGGACGCCCGGACGATGTCGCCCTCGGCCCGGTTCATCCTCACGATTGACGCCGGGGGAAAGGCGCGTTTCGTGCGGGACTTCCGCCTGGAGCCGTCCGCCTGGTGGGAGAGCCCGCGGACCGGAGTCCGATATCCGGTCGCCTGGGAGCTCGATGTCCCGGAATTGGACGCGAAGCTGGCGTTCCGCCCCCTGACCGACGACCAGGAGATCCTTCTTCCCGGCGTTCATCGGACCGTCTGGGAAGGCGCCGGAGAAGCGACCGGACGCATCGGGAAAGGCCGGGTTAAGGGCGCGGCGAGGGGGTCGTTCCTCGGCTACGGCGCCATCTTGGACGTCCGCGCTTACTTCCGGGTCCAGGCCCGGCGCGTCGACCGGACGATCGCCGATTTCCTTCCTAAGGAATCCCGGCCTTCAGACCTCGGCCGGCTTGCCGGCTCCCCGCGGAACGGGCTGACCGCCGCCGTCTACCAGGACTTGCTGGCGCGGCCGACCTGGGATCTCCTGTCGCGCGGCGGGAAGCGCTGGCGGCCGCTCTTCGCGCTCACCCTTCTCGACGCCCTGGGCGCAACGACCGACGCCTTCGATCAGTACTTCTGCGTCATGGCCGAGCTCTGCCATACGGGTGCGCTGATCATCGACGACATCCAGGACTCCTCGCGCCTGCGGCGGGGAGGTCCCTGCATCCATCTCGGCTACGGCCTGGACGCCGCCATCAGCGCCGCCAACACCCTTTATTTTCTTCCCGCCCTCCTGATCAAGGATCATCCCGGCCTCGACGACCGCCGGCGTCTGGCCATGCACGAAATCTTCGTGCGCCAGATGGTCCGCGCTCACTTCGGGCAGTCCCTCGACCTGCATTGGTCGCGGCGCCTGGGCGAGGCCGCGGTCCGGGCTTGGCCGGAGGATCTCCGGACCGGCCGCATCCTCGCCATGTACGCCCTGAAGACCGGGGCTCTGCTCGAGGGCCTGGCCGAAATGTGCGCGGTCGCGGCCGCTGCCGGCCCGGACCTCCGCGCGGCCTGCCGGGGCTTCGCGCGGGCCCTGGGCGTCGGTTTCCAGATCCTCGACGACATCCACGGCTACGGCCGCTCCTCTGATTGGAAGAAGGTCCGGGGCGAGGATATCGCGGAAGGGAAGAAAACCTACGTCCTGGCCCGTGCGATCGCGGCGCTTCCTGCGCGGGATCGAGGCCGCCTGGCCGCCTTCGTCGGGCGCAAGGACCTTCGCGGCCGGAGCGAGGCGCGCGAGGCCGTCCTGGAGCTCGTCCGGCGCTCCGGGGCGCTGGCGGCCTGCCGCGACGAAGCCCGGACGCTCGTCGCCGCGGCATGGAAAACGTTCCGCCGGCGGCTTCCCCCCTCGGACGCGCGGGCCCGGCTGGCCTTGCTCTCTACGGACTTGATGGAGATGGATTTCGATTGACGGGCGCGTCCGGGCCGGCGAAGAAATCGCTCTCGATGTCCCGTCCCCCGCGGATCGCGGCCGCGACGTCGGCCGTCATCGATCGCATCAGGAGGAGGAGCGGTTCCGGGTCCGCGCCGGCCGTCCTGAGGACCGTCTCTTCGCAACGCCGGAGGGTCTTGCGGATTTCCTCGGCCGGGTCGGCGGCGAGCGTCATGTACGTCGTCCGGTCCGCGGCCCGGTCGCGCTCGACGTCCGCCGCGTCGTCCAGCGACAGGAACCAGACATACAGGGGGTGCAGGATCCTGGACAGCTCGGGCGAGATTTCGGGCAGCAGGGTCCAGGCGTAGATCTCGGCGTTGAGGGCGGCCTTGTCCTCGAGATAGCCGGCCGCGTCTTCGGGACGGAAGGGGCGATGATAGTAGTCCATGGCCTTGCCCCAGATTTCGAACATTTTCTCGAAGTTCCCTTTCCGCTCGGCCAGGGCGTTCGACAAGGCCGCGACGTGATGGAGCAGCCGGAAACGAGGCTCTGACGACTCGCCGGAGCGTACGATCCGGTACAGCGTGTCCGGCGGAACCGTATCAAGAGCGTCGTTCCATTCTCTGTGAACGAAGGTCAGGAGGATCAGCTGGCGATCATGATCGGCTCCGGGAGGAATCCGGTAGGCGGTTAGGAGGCGGGTCCGGAGCTCGAGGCTGATCCAGGCGTAGGGGACGAAGCGGGCGTAGACGGAGGACCGCGTCCGGCCCGTATCGGCGCAGACCGAGGCGGGTACCGACCGGGCGAACTCGACGTCGCACGTCTTGAGGGAACGGAACAGGCTGAGGCGGCTGGGTCGGTTCGCGAGCAGCGCCACGGATTCGGGCGTGTGGGTTTTTTCGCTCCGGGGGCGGTGTTTGCGGAGGAAAGCGCGGCCGTCGGGGCTCAGGGAGGCGTAGGCGCGCGCGATGTCGAAGAGAAGGGACAGACTGGGCATTTTTCGGGTTCATGGTATGCGGCTCCCCTTCGCCTGTCAACCTTCGGGGCGCCCGGAATTAGACCTCGATCTCGTCGTAGCGTTTGTCGGCGAAGCGGAACAGAAAGGCCAGGCTCAGCGCCGACAGGACGGCCAACAGCCCGGCCAGGATCGCGAGCAGCGTCGGCCCCGGCAACCCGGCCTTGAGCGCACGGACCGAAAGGTAGCCGAGGGCGCTCATGACGGCGATATCGGCCACGATCGAGAACAGGACGTTCAGGTTCTGCTTGATGGCTTTCTGGGGGTTCGTCCAGTCGAGAAGAGGGCGGGCCAGGTCGATGATCATGCCGAGCGCGGTGAGGAGCGCGCCGAGGAGGAGCGCTAAGCCCGCCGCCGCCAGAACCCGGACGGCCGGAGTGCCGAGGGCCAGGAGCAGGACGAGCGCGGCGGGCGCAATGCCCAGGACGACGATCAGGTAGGAGTGGATGAACTTGGCCAGGACCTGGTGGCGCGGCGCGACCGGGAACGCCTTGGACATCCAGAACTGGTGGCCCTCGCGGGAAAAGGTCGAGGAGGCCGTCCCGTTCAGCGTTCCGCCGATGATCATGAAGACGGTCGCGACCAGGATCACGGGGGTTGCGCCGGCCGTCCCGGTCAGGAACCCGAGCATGGCGGCGCCGTCGGAGTCTCCTCCGCCCATCTTGGCCATGATGAGGAAGATGGCGGGGAAGATGAGGATCGTCAGAGGGCCGTTGAGGAGGAAGATCGGCGTCCGGTTCATGATCCGCCACTCGCGGGAGAGGACGGCCCGGACCGGATGCCGGCCCGTGGCGACCCGGCGCGACATTTCGGATCGGGACAGGACCCGGCGCCGGGCCGAGGTCTCGCCGATCCCGATCAGGCCGCGGTAGAAGAGCCTCTCGGACAGGACGAGGAGGACCCAGAACAGGGCGAGGGACGTCGCCGCCAGGATCGCCAGGTTCGTCAGACCCTCGGCGCCCCAGCCGCCGGCCAGCGCCTTCCCCGCCCAGGCGCTCGGCGGGAACTTGGCCCCGATCCGGCTGAGGAGGCTGTCGGGCGAGCCGAGGAACGCGGCCAGGTCTTCCATTCCGCCCCGGCCCTGGGATTTTCCGATCAGGACTTGGAGGCCGATGGCGCCCGTGATCAGGACCAGGCTCCCGACCAGGATCAGCGCGTCTTTCTTGCGGCTGACGTTGACGAGCCGCATCATGCCCACGACCAGGACGGCCACGAAGGCGAGCGGGATGACGGGGAGGAGGAGATAGACGAGGACGGCGTTCGTCCAGTAAGGCAGCCCCCCGCCGGCCAGCGCCCCGTACGTTCCCAGGACCGGGGCGACGACGGCCAGGACCGTCAGGTACTCGTTGACGAGGATGATCGCGAATTTCGAGGCCATGACCTCGGCCGGCTTGAGGGGAAGAGGGATCAGGAGCTCCAGGTCCTTAGAGAAGTAGAACGCGGATATGACGTAGAAGAGCCCGAAGAGCAGGATCATCAGCTGGCCGGCCAGGATGCCCAAGGTCAGGATCGCCCGTTCCTGGCCGAGCGGCTGGAGGACCGTAAAGGCGAGCTTGAGGCCCAGG
>JAFGBC010000046.1 GCA_016933355.1 Candidatus Aminicenantota bacterium | reverse complement strand
CTGGCCGAGCTCGCGGCCAAGACGCCCGCCGAGGCCCTGCGCCACCCCCGTTGGAAGATGGGGCGCAAGGTCACGGTCGACTCGGCGACGATGATGAACAAGGGCCTGGAGCTCATCGAGGCCCGCTGGTTGTTCGGGTTCGAGCCGGACCGGCTCGACGTCCTCATTCATCCCCAGAGCGTCGTCCATGCCCTGGTCGAGATGAAGGACGGGTCGGTCCTGGCCCAGATGAGCGTCACGGACATGAGGGTGCCCATCCTTTACGCCCTGTCCTATCCCGGCCGCGAGGCGTCGGCCCTGCCTTTCCTCGACCTGGCCCGGGTCGGGCGGCTCGATTTCCAACCCGTTGAAAAAAAGCGTTTTCCGCTTCTGGGGCTGGCCCGTCGGGCGCTGGAGGCCGGCGGCGGCCGGCCGGCCGCGCTCAACGCGGCCAACGAGGTGGCGGTCGAGGCCTTCTTGGAGGGTCGGATCCTGTTCGGCGGCATCGCCGCCGTCGTCCGCCGCGCCCTGGACGATCCGGAGGGCGGGCGGGAGGGACGAACCCTGGAGGACATCCTGGAGGTCGACCGCGCCGTCCGGGCCCGGGCGTTCGACGCGGTCCGGCGGATACAGAGGTAACGATATGCCCACCATCCTCGGCACGATTCTAGCCTTCGTTCTCGTCTTCGGCATCCTCGTCTTCATCCACGAATTCGGCCACTTCTTCACGGCCAAGCTCGTCGGCATCCGGGTCGAGGTCTTCTCCTTCGGCTACGGGAAGCGCTTGTTCGGTTTCAAGAAAGGGGACACGGACTACCGGGTCAGCTTGATTCCGATGGGCGGCTACTGCCGGTTCCTGGGGGAAGGCCTCTACGACAAGGAGCGGCCGATCGCTCCCGACGACTTCGCCGCCAAGTCTCGGCCGGCCCGCTTCGCCGTCATGGCCATGGGCTCGGTCATGAACCTCATCCTGGCCCTGGTCCTGCTCGCCGTCGTCAACATGGGCGGCGTCACCGTCCCCATCTACCAGGAGCAGGCCCCGGTCATCGGCTGGATCGAGGACGGCTCGCCGGCCGCGGCCGCCGACCTCCGGGTCGACGACGAGATCCTGACGATCAACGGCCGTCCGGTCGCGACCTGGGCCGACGTCGAGCTGGCCGTCGGCTCCAAGCCGGAGCGGACGCTGACGGTCGAGGTCCGCCGCGGCGGCGCCGTCCTTCCCGTCCGGCTCCGGACCGAAAAACGGACCCGCTACGAGATGGGCTATGCCGGGTTCTACGGGAAGATCCTGACCCAGGCCCAGATGATCGCGCCCGGCTCGCCGGCCGCCAAGGCCGGCCTTCAGCCGGGCGACGTCTTCGTCTCGATCGACGGCGAGCCCGTCTTCTTCTACACGTTCGTGAAGACGATCGAGAAAAGCCCGGATAGGGAGCTCGTCGTCGGGATCGAGCGCGCGGGCCGGCCGCTGACCGTGCGCGTCACGCCGCGCCGCGAGGGCGACGTCGGCAAGATCGGCGTCCCGGTCGCCGCCCAGTCCGTCCTCCGCCGCTTCGGCGTCTTCGGCGCCCTCGCCGAGAGCTGGCGCGAGAACAAGCGCCTGGCCTTCGTCCTCTTCCGCTTCATCGGCGACCTGTTCACGGGCGAAGCCTCGGCCCGCCAGCTGGGGGGACCGCTCGAGATCGCCAACTTCTCCTACACGGCCCTCCGGATGGGCGTCATGCCCCTTCTGAGCTGGATCGCCTTCATCAGCCTCCAGCTCGGGATCCTCAACCTGTTCCCGATCCCCGTCTTCGACGGCGGCCAGATCTTCGTCCTCCTCGTCGAGGGCCTGACCCGCCGAGACCTCAGCCCCAGGCTCCGGGCGATCTGGATGCAGATCGGGTTCGTCATCTTCATCGCCCTGATCGGGTTCGTCGTCCTTAACGATGTCGTCAAGCGCCTTCCTTCCGGCTGGGGGAGCCTGGTGCCCTGGTGAAAACCGCTCCGCCTCTCCCGCCCTGGCCGCGCCGTCCGACGCGAACGATCCGGATCGGCGGCGTCCCGGTCGGCGGCGGGGCGCCGATCGCGGTCCAGTCCATGACCAAGACCGACACCCGCGACGCGGCGGCCACCCTGCGCCAGGTCGAGAGCCTGGAGCGGGCCGGCTGCGAAATCGTCCGGCTGGCCGTTCCGGACAGGCGGGCGGCCCTCGCCCTCAAGACGATCAAGGCCGGAGCCCGGCTGCCCCTCGTCGCCGACATCCACTTCGACCACCGTTTGGCCCTGGCGGCTCTGGAGGCCGGGGTCGACGGGCTCCGCATCAATCCGGGCAACATCGGCCCCAAAGCCAAGGTGCGCGAAGTCGTCCGGGCCGCCCGCGAACGCCGGGTCCCGATCCGGATCGGCGTCAACGCCGGGTCGCTCGAGGCGGCGCTCCTCCGCAGGCACGGCGGGCCGACGCCGCGCGCCCTGGTCGAGAGCGCGCTCGGCCACGTCCGCCTCCTAGAGGACATGGGGTTCGACCTGATCAAGATCTCGCTCAAGTCCTCCGACGCGATGACGACGCTCGCCGCCTATCGCGGGCTGGCCGAGAAGGTCGACTATCCCTTCCACGCCGGGATCACCGAAGCGGGAGGACCGGTCGCCGGGACGGCCGTGTCGGCGGTCGGCCTGGCGCTCCTCGCCGCCGAGGGGCTGGCCGATACGATCCGCGTCTCGCTGACCGCGCCGCCCGAGGAGGAGGTCCGGGTCGGCTATCTGATCCTATCCGCGCTCGGCCTCCGCCGGCGCGGGATCCGCGTCGTCTCCTGCCCGACCTGCGGCCGGACCGAGATCGACCTGGCCGCGATCGCCGCCGCGGTCGAAGCCCGGCTGCGCGGCGTCGAGGCCGACCTGACCGTGGCCGTCATGGGCTGCACGGTCAACGGTCCCGGCGAGGCCAAGGCGGCCGACCTGGGCATCGCCTGCGGCCGGAGCGGAGGGGCCCTGTTTCGGAAGGGACGGCTCATTTGCCGCGTCCCCGCCGACCGGATCGTCGAAACGGTCTGCGACGAGGCGTCCCGGCTCGCCGCGAAAAAGGAGCGGGGCGGGCGATGACGACGAAGCTGCTGCCGGCCGCGACGCGGCGGAAGCTCGAGCGGCTCAGAGCGGACCTGGCCGGGATGAAGGCGGCGCTCGTCGCCTTTTCCGGAGGCACCGACTCGACGCTCCTGCTCAAGGTCGCCTCCGATGTCCTCGGGGACGGCGTCCTGGCCGTGACCGCCGCCTCTCCCATCCATCCCGCCCGCGAGACCGCAGACGCCCGGCGGCTGGCCCGCCGCCTCGGCGTCCGCCACCGCGTCTTCCCCGCCTCCGAGCTCGCCGACCCCGCCTTCCGGTCGAACCCCCCGTTGCGCTGCTATCACTGCAAGCGCGCGCT